>DXJL01000119.1 GCA_019057635.1 Candidatus Heimdallarchaeota archaeon | reverse complement strand
ACTCCCCAGATATAACTATTGAAAGTACTATTTACCGATGAAATGACATCATTGACCTCTCGAAGAGCTTCTAATAGACGGATGGTTCCTATCGTCAGCAACCTTGATTCGAAGATCGTCTCAGTCGGTAAATTACTAAGAAATCCTTCTGGAATAAATTCATTCGCAAAATTTGTAGAAGGACTAAAGCTTAGTTTTTCATAAGGATCATAACATTTCTTTACAATATCGGAGAAAGAAGGAGAGGGAGTGATAATAATAACATTCTTTCCTCCAAATCCACGATCCACGTAGGAATCGGATGTGTTTTGAATTATAGAACCCCCTAATATCCCAAAAGAAGAAACCACGGTTAGAACAAGAATACCTATAATCATTATTCGTGAAACCAATCTAGCGCGAGTTTGAAGAAGATATCCTAATCGAAAAGCAGTTCTCTTCTTGGTAGAAATCCCCCATATTCTGTTCGGGTTTGTAGGTGTGACAACGTACTGACTATCTAAAATTTCATGAAATTTTTTTCTGATTAATACGTTTACAAAGAATCCTGCTGCAAAATAAGTTCCGATTGCAGAAAAAAATAAAAATCCGACCGAGAAAATGATGAGTTCTACTAAAGATAAGTGTATAATTGAAAAACCTAAGAACGAAAGGAGAACAAAACCCAAAACAGATCCTTCAATAATTCCTACTGTCCCTCCGATAGTTGTAATAATAAAAATCTCTGCGATTGGTATTCGTTGAATCTGCTTGAATGTTCCTCCTAGTGATTGGAAAACGGCTAAATCGTTCATTCTCGATACCGCAAGCAAAGAAGCAAGAACACTTGCCGAAATAATGGAAGCTAGAAATGAAAACAATGTTAAAAATGTCAGGTACAAATCCATGATGCGAATTATTGACCCATTAAACATTTGTGTGGCCTCTTCAACTTGTAAATGTAGAACAGAAGATATAAGGAAGATATTGATACCTGTAGCCACTAGTAATGAATGTGTAATGATATAGAGAAAAGATCTCTCTCGTTTCCGGGTAACATCTTTCCAAGCTATACTAAGAGAGCCCATTTTTTTCACGTAATCTGAAGTTATCGGGAATGAAAATTCGATCTGCCTGTGGAAATATGTCACGAGAGTGAGTAACTACGAGAATAGTTTTTTTACCTTTAAGCTGTGCAAGCTTCTGAAAGATAGCTGCTTTAGTTCTCTCGTCTTGGTTTGCTGTTGGTTCATCAATAAGTAGAATTTGAGGATCTAAAATTAAAGAACGAATAAATGCCACACGTTGATATTCTCCTCCGCTAATCATCCGTGGAAGTGAATGAGCACGATGTGCCATGTAAAATTCTTCTAGTAAATCCCACGCGCGTTTTTCATAATCCTTTTCTTCTCTTTGGGCTAATTCAACTGGAAGTAAGATATTTTCCAGCACCGTGAGTGTTTCTATCAAATGGCCGAGTTGAAAAACTAGGCCTATAGTTGAGGAACGAAATAGGGCGAGAGATTCTTCATTAAAATCGTTAATATTATGATCAAATACGCGCACTGTACCTTGATCGACTCGTGTTAGTCCTGCAATAATCTGTAGAATGGTAGTTTTTCCACAACCACTCGGACCTGTAAACACAACAAATTCATTCTCATTACATTGAAATTCTAGGTCTTTAAATAGTTCAATTTTTTCTTTTCCTACTTTAAAGTGTTTACTAATGGTTTTTAGTTCAATTATTGGAGTAGGAGAGGAAAGTTGCAATTCTATTACCTTTTTTTGTGTAAGAATTCAATTTATAACTTATTTAACCTTTGTGGTACAATACTAAGTTCTATCACATTCCTTGTAGTAGGTGTGGGAATTTTCATTCCTAGTACAATTTTTGAACCAAAATTTGCCTTTGGAGAAATAATTAAAAGGAGGAGTGCCATTTTGTCTTTTGTGGGTGATGAGTATTTCTCAAAAAAGGGTCTGGCAATATCTTTCTATTTTTGCGTTATTTTTCATGATAAGTTATTCTTTTGTAACTGTTTTTGAGAATCCTTCCTTAGATATTCCTTCTTCTGACTCTAATTCTGGATTTCTTGTATTTTCCCTGAAACTAGGTATTTCATACGGAACCTACCCATTAATAGATGTTGGAAGTGTTTCCCATATGGGTAACAGTGCTCAACATTCGATTGTCACTATTACTAGACATGATCAATCAACATTAGTTCTCGATTCATTCTTGAAATCTTTTGACATTCTAAGTGATTTATCTTGTGTCTTATTAGGAACTCTGTCCTATCAGCTATACAAACTTCTCTATTCGTCTAAAACGAAAAAGGATTGGGGAAACAACAAATCTCTAATTAGAACTACTATAACATTAAACCCTGGAATTTCATTACGCGGATTGTCCCGTACTTCCGGATTAGCAATGGGTTCTACTCAATATTGGGTTCGGATTTTAGCACAAGAAAAGGACATTGACATGGTTTCAGTTGGTAAATCGAATCACTATTTTACACGAGAACAGGATTTTTCTCTCAACGAGAAGCTGTTATATTCCCTTATACAGAATAAACGAATATACGAAATCCTAAGTTTCTTGAACGATAATCCCAATATACGAACACAAAAGGCTCTATGTACAAGACTTGGATACAACAAATCGTTATTGTCGTATTATATCAAAATCTTGAAAAATTATAATATTGTCGAATCAGAATCTCAGGACTTACTAATTGCCAAGGATTTCAAAAATTATCTTGATAATAACGCTTAATATTGTCGTGTGAATACATGCGCATTTCTTTTCTTTCCTACACGTTCGAGGAGACCTAATTGACACATTGAATAGGTCATTTGTCCTGGTAATCGCAAATTACGTCGAGACTTCTTCTTTAAATTCAAGTTATTATGTAAATCCTGGTTAGTGAATAAAGAGGGCAATTCATCAGGAAGAAGTCTGTAAAAATCATCCTTTGTCCGGATCTTATAGGTTGAATCCACACGAACCAAATCACGATCGGATATTCGAAATCTTCGTCTTCCACTTCGCTGAGAATAACCAGTAAATTCTCGAATCAGATGCTCGTATATCATCAAAATATCAAATTGAAGACGATCTTGATATCCAACTTTAAAATGGACCAAATGTTCAAAGAAATGATAGACAGTGGAATATAAGTTCCGATATGAGGTTGAGAGAACCTCATTTCCATTCAGTCGTGTAACTTTTTGTTTATGTACGATGGGATGAATAATCCTAATACGGTAGTTAGTTGAATCCAATAATATTTGAATTTTTTGAGAGAAACGTCCTCCGAAACTGGCTCTTTGAATTTCAAAAATTATCGTTTCATCATCATCTAACAAATCAAACCGAAATTTTCTCCCATCAATGTTTTGTGTTACTTCTCTTTTCACATTTTCGCTATTATCGTAAAGTGCTTTTATTTTGTGATGTAGAAGAGTCTCATTACGTTTTGGAGATGAAATTCGTGATGACTTCAATTTGCCTCGAGCCCAATGAGAAAAAGTTCAACTAGAAAAGATATATAGTTTTTTCTAGCTAAGAATGTTATTTTGTGGACAAAAATCATGTTGAAACTCATACCTTTAGGAGAACCCAGACCCGTTCCATTTGAAACTATGCCTGAAAAATTAGAATTTAGAAGTCCCAGTTCTAATTTATCGATCGTATTCCATTCTGTCAAAGAAATTCGTATGGCTCATTATGTTTGGAAAATCTCAATATTTGACGGTGAAACGGATATTACTGAAGAGCATCCGTTTGAGGAGGACAATTTTTTTCTCCCTATCTACTATTCCTCACTTATACGATCCTATTATGCTCCTTGGGGGTATGAAGGGAATATTCTATGTTTATACTGTGTAACAGAGGAGTTAGAAATTCTAACGAAATTTTACTCTTTTAAAACAAAAACATATGTATCTCCTCCCCTTCCGAATACTACAACCATCCTTTGTTCTCCGACTAGTTCAGATGTTCTAACTATCAGTTATGACCCTCAGGTTTCAGCCTGGAAACCTTTTATTGTCAATCTCGATGGAGAAATGAATATTAGATTACCCTTTTCAAGTATTCCGTTGGATCTGTTTATAAGTTGGTTTAATCCTTCTCCTAATTATTTTGTAATTTTTCGTGATCCAGAGGAAAAAAAGACAACTCTTTATTATTATGAGGGAATTTCAGAAACTTTTAAGGAAAAAATTTCCTTAGAACCCTCTGAATTTGTTCCGTTTAAGGAAGAGGAGATTTTAGCTGAAAAAGCCAATCGAAGCGCTCCATCAGCATTAAAATCTCTTGCTTATGGTGATTTTCTCAACAAATGGGATGAAATTGGGTTTGAATATAGTTCTAACACGCTCATACTCAAGTATGTGCGACCAAATGGCCAATCGTTTATTGATGAAGACCAGGAATACGTGAATATCCTGAAATATGAGATACAATACAGATTTGAAGTGGTACAGGAGGAAGAGAAATGACTGAAACAACAATTGGTGAATTATCCTCGTTAGTTGCAGATTTTATTAGCAGACGAGATTGGAATAAGTATCATACACCAAAAAATCTTGCCATGTCAATTTCGATTGAGGCAGCTGAAATCATGGAATTATTCCAATGGGTAACAAATGAAGAAGCATCAGAAAACCTACAAAATGATCCGTCTGTGAAAATTGCGTTGGAAGATGAGCTCGCTGATGTAATGATTTACTGCTTAAGTATGGCTAATACCTGCGATATAGACATTGCCCATTCTATTCGACGGAAGCTTACAGAGAATGAAAGTCGTTTTCCTGTTGAAATTGTAACAGGGAAACTGGGACCTTATAAAATTGATAGAAAATAACTTTTGTACTCTTTTACTGCTTTCTTAAATCATACACGTTGAGAGATAACTTTTTTTCTGCAACCCATTCAGTAAGCTTAGTTAAAGCTTCTTGTAATGAATCTGTCCGGCCACCTGCTGCTCGAGGATGGCCTCCTCCTGAAAATTCAGCTGCAAGCTTATCTACACGATATTCTGATAGATTTGAATCTGAAATTGTAGAATTCACTCGAAAGGAAAGTCCTGTAAACCGCTTACCAGGATAAAGGACACAAGTTATTTTTACATCTTTCTGAAAAAGCCTGTGGACTAGTGAAGAAGTTATAACCTTCTCCTTTCCTTGAATGACAAGTATTACATCAGCATGGGGAATAGTGTCTGCTATTTCGAAGCTTTTCTTTCGTAAGCTATATAATTTGTGTAATCTTTCTTGATATTCAGGTTGATCACAAATTTGCAGTTGTCGTGAAGAAAGATCCTGAACAAGGGTTAAGACCTCTTCAGGAGTATCCACAGTTCTACACAAATCATCTAGAAGCCATGCTAGTTCCTCTTCAGAGGCTTGATCCACATCTTTAGGAAGATCTATTGGAGGGGGGCTGGTATATCCAGCAGTATCTGTGATTACGGTGAGTTGAGCTAGAAATTGGATTTTTGTTGGTAAATGAGCATAGAAGTGTTGTGTCAGTAGAAAAGAGGCACTTGGTGCTCCTGCTTGAAAAAGAACTAAATCAGCGTTTTTAGGTAATTCTTTCGAAGTCTGATGATGATCACAATAAAGAGTAATTCTTTTCGAGTGAAAAGGGGCTAGATCTGCAATGGCCTTCCATTCGACACAAGATAAGAATGAACCGAACTCTGGATGTCGAAGTTCTTGATACCCTAAGGGTATAAACACATATTTCCGAAAAGGGGAGAGATTTTTTAAGATAACAGCTGAAACGATTCCATCTGCATCACTAGCATGAAATGCCACTTTTGGTTTGGGTAGTAATGAGAGGGCATAAACATATCTAATTGTTTGTTTCATTTGATCAGAAAAATCATCAAGAATCGTATCAAGATCAAAGAGTAAGGACATTCTATTCATCTACAACCTTAATTTGGAATTTGACCTATCCACGGGGGAATTATTACATGTGTTTATAATTCAATGACTCGGTCTATAGGAATATTTCTTCTTTTTAGGAAGTTCAGAGCCCCACTGATATTACCAAGTTGTTCAAGGTAATGTGCATCCGACCCAACAGAAAATCTATTTTCTTCATCTAAATAATTAAACCATCGATCCAAATAATTCTGGTAACCAGTATTCAGCTCAATAATAAGGTTTTTTTCGCGTATCACACTCATGACTTCATCAAATTTGGCATGTGTCACTCGTGAAAAGCGCGTATGGGCAAATCCAATATTCTTATTCGGGAAATCATGTGAAAATTTTCTAACCTCGGAAAAAATCCTATCCCAAGTTGGTAGATTGAATACATACTCAAAGAGGATTAGATCCCATGAATAATACCCAAGTTTAGAAAAATCTGTAACTGAAGAAGTATCAACTTCAATTCCCACAAAAATCTGGATTTTCTTAGCAAATTTCTCTTTTAGTCTTTGAATTGTATCGAAGTAATGAGTCATAGTTTCATCAGTTACACCAGGTTTAAAATAAGAATAATGATCTGTAAAGCATATTTGCTCGATATTTTTCTCAATTCCAAAGTTAATAAATTCTTCTGCAGAGGAAAACCCATCAGAGAAGTTAGTATGGATATGAAAGTCACGTTTGATCTCAAAAGAAGTCATTATATTCAACAAACGGAAAAACTATAGAGAAATAAATTTGTGGGTAAAGATAATTTTTTATGTTATAAAAAAAGCTGATTTATCAGAGATAGAAGATAGAAGGTGGAGTAAATCGCGAAATTAGCTGTGCTTATTGACCCAAATAAAGGTCGCGCAACAGAACGGATGTATAAAGCTCTAACTGAAATACTCATGGAGCATGAAGATCCTTCCCAGCTTCCACTTGAAATTTGGGTGGGAGATTCGCACGAAATCATGAGAGGAGTGCACAAATACCTTCGACGTCTCAAAAAGCTTGATTTAGTTCTTCCCCCAGTAGTGATCTTTCCAGGGCATCCGCTCCAAATCTCTTCTTTGTCTGCTTACATTATGATGCCTACATTACTAAATTGTTATCGTTTTCGGATCAAAGTTGTCCTAAAACTTGGAAAGAAATACCATTGGTTGTTTAAATGGACCAGACGTCTGATTTTTGGGCAATTCCCGAAGGATCGGAAATATGGGTACCTAGTCTTAAGTCCTCAATCCACCGTTGGCAGAAAACTCCATGCAAAAGCACTAAAGGATGATGAAGCATATGACGAGTTAACACAAAAATGGCGTCCTTACTGGGAAATGTGCTACATAGAAGCAGGTTCAGGAAATTTTTCTGCTTCAATTGCCAATAGATTAGATCTTGTTAAGCGTGCATCGGTCTTCGCACATGAAAAACAAGCTAAGTTAATTACTGGTGGGGGAATTAGAACTAAAGAGCAAGTTGAAGGTTTAGTAAAAGCAGGCTCAGATTTAATAGTTGTTTCCTCGGTATTGGAAAAAGCTGACCATCCCAAAGAACTGATGAAACAATTTTTACAGGCTGTCACACACCAGTAATTGTAATTCTATCATTCCAGACTTTTGCCATACTCGAACAGGTTTCCAGCTTTATAGATATCGAGTTGTACCTTTGATAATGGTGTAACTTGCTTTGATTGAACATCTTCCTTTTCAGATGTAATTCCCCCTGTTGTTAGGTCAATAGTCATTTGATCACCAGAATTTAATGTAGTTGTCATAATATCAGGGGCCAAAATTAATGGCATTCCAGAATTGATTGCGTTTCGTTTATAAATAGCTCCAAACGATTCGCCAATAATTACAATTACTCCTAAAGCTTTGAAACAGTCAACAGCTTGCTGTCGTGAAGATCCTGCCCCAAAATTTTTCCCAACAATTAAAATTGTGTTTTCTGTTACTATTGATGGAAACTCCTCCCACCCTGGGAGGTTGCCAAATGTATGTTGACCCATTTCATTAATATCGGTAATATGGAGGTGTTTGTTATGGAAAATCATGTCCGTATCGATATCATCGATACCTTTACCTTGTGTATCCTTGATTACAATTGCTTTGCCACTCAGACTTGTAGATTTTTTCATAATGCATAACTCCTAGCGTTTTCAAATTTCTGGAACAATTATTTCTCCTGCAAGAGCACAGGCTGCAGCTGTTGCTGGAGAAGCTAGATAAGTGTCTCCTTTGCCTTGTTTTCCTGCAAAGTTTCGATTCCCTGTCGTAACTTGCACTTCTCCTTCACCTGTCATTCCAATTTGTCCACTTGCACAGCTGGCACACCCAGGATTACTTATAATAGCTCCAGATTGATAAAATAATTCAATAAGTCCATTCTTTAGCAATTGCCCATAAACTTCTTGTGTAGCAGGGACAATCTTCATCATGACGTCATTATGAACTTTTCTACCTTTGAGGATTCGCGCAGCTACCGCAAAATCTTCATATCGACCATTCGTGCAGGAAGCAATGACAACAGAATCCACTTTGATTCCTGTAATCTCTGCGACTGGTTTTACATTAGCTGGATTAGGTGGTAAAGCAATTCTAGGTTCTATCCCTTCAAAATCATAATGGATATCCTCTAAGTAGTTAACATCAGCATCGGCTTTGTGAATAGGAAAATCTTTTCCACTTCTTTTCTTGCAATAATCAATAATTCTATCATCGGGTGTGATTAAACCAATAATTCCTCCCATTTCTGTAACTTGACTGGCGAGAGTAATACGTCCTGCTAAGTCAAAGGTATCAACTGTTGTCCCATAAAATTCTACCGATTTGCCCAAAGCTCCTTTTGAACCTAATTGTTCTAATACTCCTAAAGTAACATCTTTGGCAAAGGAATTTTTAGCTGGGGCCCCATCAATGGTAACTCGCATAGTATAGGGCACTTCAAACCATGTTTTACCTGTTTTAAAGGTAAAAGCAATATCTTGATCACCCATTCCCTGTCCAAAGGCGCCTATGGCGCCAAGAATATTCAAATGAGAATCAGTACCCACAACAGTACTGTTTGGAGTTGCTACTCCTTTTTCTATCATAACGTGAGATCCTATTCCCGCGTTCACATCATACAGGTTTTCCCGTGGTAAGTTATTCCGGGCAAATATTCTAGCAATTTGTTGATTTTCAGCATAACCTAGATTGTTTGCAGGAACTACACAATCGAATGTGAAAAATGTTTTAGCGGGATCCGCTACATAAGATTCACCAGGATAATTTTTCTCAAGGTTTTTTACTACGTTTGCACCACCAAAATCACGTGCCGACCGTACATCAATGTCTAACCAAACTATTTTTTCTGGGGTGACTACTTCTCTTGTATGATCCGCAATGATTTTTTCAATAACTGTATATCCCATCTTTTCCACTTTTTAGCATTTGATAACCTTAAAAGACGTTTTGCCAAAAGTGAACCTTCACAGTAAAATCTTTCCTCCCCGAAGTTAAAATTGATTTTCAATTTTGATTCGCCAACAAAAACCAAAAACAAGAATTATCTCTATCAAATGGTAAATTAAAAGATCAAAATTACCACTGGTTCGCAGGTTTGTCGAAGGATTCTGAATGTTCAGTTTCCTCTACAGGTTTCGGTTGGGATGTTATCTGAGCTTCAGATTCATTAAGAATTTTATTTATTTGATCAGTTTTGCTTGTAACTGTTGCAAGAAGCAAAGAAATGGCAGTGACTATACAGCAAATAAGTCGAGGAGCAGCTAATCAGTCAGAATCATCTGCTAAAACAATTGACGACATAAAGAAAATGTCTGATGTAGTAGATCAGTCGTTAAGGGATGTAGAGACAACTTTATAAGTCATAGAGGATATCGCGAGTCAAACAAAAATCCTAGCTCTTAATGCTGCAATCGAAGCCGCTCGTGCAGGAGAATATAGTTGGGGTTTTGCCGTAGTTGCGGATAATGTCAGAAGACTGGCAGAGGAAACAAAATCAAATACTGTAGATATCTCTGAATTTACCGAACGGATGGTTACGAATATTGGCTGTAATATGACGAATATACATGAAGCCTTACAAGGGTTTTCCGCGCAATCTGAAGAATTTAGTGCATCTAGTGAACAGGTAGCTGCTGCAACTGAAGAGCAGACAGCATCTATGAATCAAATGACGTTTTCGGCACAGACATTAACCCAGCTTGCCGATAATCTTTCAGAAATGGTAGCAATTTTCAACCTAAATACTTAAACCTCCACCCTTTTCTTATCTTTTTTTAAGGTAAGGATATGGTAGGTCAAACTTTAATCCAAAAAATTTTAGCAAAAGCTTCAGGTAAAGAGACTGAAGGAGTTGTCGAAAATGAAATTGTTTTTGTCTCACCTCACAGGATATTATCTCATGATAACTCAGCAGCTATTTCTAAAACGTTTTATAAGATGGTGGGGCCAAATGGGAAAATTTGGGATCATGAAAAAATCTTTATTGCATTAGATCATGCTGTTCCCCCACCTGACGCAGTAAAAGCGGGAAACCATACAGTCATCAGGAAGTTTGTTAAAGATCAAGGTATTAAATATTTCTACGAGGGTGGTACGGGCATTTGTCATGAAGTCTTACCTGCTAAAGGACACGTTCCTCCTAATGTTGTAATCCTCGGCAGTGATAGCCACACTACCACTCATGGTGCATTTGGTGCAGCAGGTATTCCTATTGGAAGAACTGAAACCGCTTCTGTATGGGCTATTGGGGAAACATGGTTGAAAGTACCAGAATCTATCAAGATCATTCTTGATGGTTCATTACCAAAAGGTGTTTATGCGAAAGATGTCATCTTAGAAATTATACGACAAATAACAGCTGCAGGAGCAACGTATAATTCCATTGAATTTTATGGTTCCTCTGTAAAGAAGTTATCCATGAGTGAACGGATGACATTAAGCAATCTGACTGCAGAAATGGGTGCCAAAGCAGGCATTTTTCCAGTGGATGATGTAACTGATGAATGGAACAAACAATTTGAGTTTCAATATGATCGAATAACTGCAGATGAAGATGCTAAGTATATCAAAACTCTGGAATTGGAGGTGTCTAACCTTACACCTCGTATAGCCAAACCGCATAAAGTGGATAATGTAGTTCCCATAGAAGAATTAGGGAAAACCACAATAGATGTGGCCTTAATTGGAACTTGTACAAATGGGCGGTTAGATGATCTTGAAATTGCTGCCAATATTTTGAAAGATAAAACCATTCATCCCAATGTTCGATTATTAGTATATCCAGCTTCACAAGAGATTCTTCTCCAAGCAACACGGGAAGGGATAATTGAGACTCTTGTAGCTGCTGGAGGCCAAATTGGTATTCCTGCCTGTGGTCCTTGTTTAGGAGCATATGGTGGATGTATTGCATCAGGAGAAAAAGCAATTTCCTCGGCAAACAGAAATTTCAAAGGCCGTATGGGTAGTAAAGAAGATACTGGTATCTATTTAGCTAGTCCAGCAACAGTTGCGAAATCAGCTCTTGCAGGATACATAACTGCAGAGGAGGAATAAAAATGCGTTTCAAGAGTCAAAAAATATGGATTTTTCCAGAAGATGATATTAACACGGATGTAATATTCCCAGGACGGTATACGTATGAGCCGCTATCACCTGATGAAATGACTCGTCACGCTCTGGAAGATTATGATTCGAAATTCATTGAAGAAGTGGAAGATGGAGATATCATCGTGGCTGGCAGTAATTTTGGAGCTGGTTCAAGTCGAGAACAAGCAGTTACCTGTTTACAAGCAGCTGGAATTAGTTGTATTATTGCGAAATCTTTTGCACGTATATATTTTCGAAATGCTATTAACCAGGCGCTTCCTCTCGTTATTTCACCTGAATGTTCAGACTTTGTAACAAAGAATAAGGAAAATCTATTATCCTCTAAAGAAAAAATTGATGTAGATTTTGACAATGGCGTCATTAAGATCAAAGATAAAGTGTTTTCATTCCCCAAGCTTGATGATCAGGCACTTCAAATCTTTAAGGCCGGAGGTTTAGTTGAATATACTAAGACTAGGTTAAAGAAAAGTACGTGATTTTTTTTATCGTACAATCAAATGATCCTATACTTGCTTTGCTGAATAGCATATTTTATACTTCGCTAGGCTTGATAGGTTTGTATGTTTACTTTCAATATATGTATAAGCGAGTAGTAACCAAAATCAATCAAGCCTCACATATCTTATTTCCAGAAACTATTTTTGTTGGTTTTTTTGCTTTACTAAGTCTTACTCCATCATTAGAAATTTACAATTCAATTCCTTTAGAAATTGTTATTATGTTTACAATTGTATATCAGTTAGTCAGCATATCTTATTATGTTCATGACTAAATTTGTCAGACAACTATTTGAAAAATAGTCCTGGACAGGATGAGTCACACATCCACTATCAGGCAGGTTAGCAACAAGAGAATCGTTGCTTTCCGTTGGGATTACTTGCATCAGATCTTCCTGCGACATCCCAAACACCAATACCTTTCGACCAGTCTGGGTCATTCTTCTCTTGCCTTTGACGGGTAACTCGTCTAACGAAGTTACAAGGGAATATGCCCTAAGAGCTAAGTAGATTTTTTTGTCATCACCTCGGCGTTGATGAAGTACGGGAGGGACGCCTTTTAAGTTTGTAAGAGAGACAGGTCAGCGAATATGAGACCTATGGAATTGTCGGACAAAGATGATCATGTTTTTCAGAAAGCTAATATGCAATTACTGGGAAGTGTATTGATCGTATTGCTTCTTCTACAGTATTACCACTTGTTGATTCTTTTTTGGCTTTTGTAGTCAAGGGATAAATTTATCAATTGGTGCCTCCTCCTTTACTTGATGCCTTTAGATAAAGCCAAATTGGACGCCCTTTTGGAAGAAATCGCTCTTTTAGATAAAAAAATCGACTCCCGTAAACCTGTTCGAAATAAACCACGCTTAACAACCACTCCTCATAGCTTATCCCCATTAAAAACGCCCGAACTACTTGAAACTGAAAAAATGTTATACTTTCAGTTCTGTCATTATTTCAAATTAACTATGCTCTCTATTGAACATACTGAAGTTGCATTAGAAATTTGGATTAAAGGGGTTCTTCCTCATCTTCTCAAACTGTTTAATCTCGAAAATGAAGAATGGGAAAGATTGTGCGAAATTGGAGATAAAGACACTCAGACTCAGAAGGAACTTGATGAGGATTGGGTCACTTTTTTCCGTGAGGTGGTCGAAAATGGAAAGATTGAAGAGGAGATTCTTTCATTTATCCATGAAGGAAAAAAGAAGAAAGAATATCTTACTCGTACAAATCCAAAGTAAGATAGCAACTTCTACTTATATTTTACTTATTCTTTTTTCTTCTGCTGTGGAGAGGGAACCAGAATAAGGTCATATTCACGTGAACCTATTCCTTGAGAATATGCAGCAGCTAATTGTGTCTCTGCGATAATGGGCCGAGATTCAGGATCAACAAATCGGCTATACAAACCCAATTTTTGATTCTCAGCTTCCAATGCTCGTTCATTCGGTTCAATTCGTCCACTTGGAGAATTTATTCCAGTTTCCGCAGGTGACATGGGTAGTCCCCGAGCTTTAGTGACAAGATCCACACTTGCTTGATCAATAGCAATTGGATCTTCAGAATACAAGATGCCCTGGTCTGGAACGAGAAGATTTCCACCTGCAGACATACAATCACAATGGCTTGTGATATCAATCGCGATGTTGAAATATCTTAATCTCTCCTTTCCAATCCCTTTAACTACTCCTCCAGCATTATCCATCATTCTTTCTACTTGTTCCACACTGGGAACCCGGCGTCTTAATGCAAAAACTCGTTCTTTTTCCATATCCTTTCCGTGATGACATTTATCAAAACACATGATACAAGCTATGCATTTCTCGGGATTATGTACAATCTTACCATTTTCATCAAGAGATAAACAGGCATAAGGACAAATACGTACACAATCACCACACCCAGAGCAATTATCAGGACTCTTTACATAGATATTTTGTCCGCCACCAAAATGAGCTCCTCCTTTCCCTTCATTCCCCACACAACCTATACCAAGCTGTTTCAATGCTCCACCAAATCCTGCACCATCATGGCCTTTGAAACGCGATAAAATCAGTACTTTATCAGCAGCACGAAGTCCTAGTGCCATAGCAACATTTTGAATGTACTTGCCCTTTTCATTATGAACATGAAAGACCTCTGTACCCATAATCCCATCATCCATCACTACAGGAGCATTCATTGTACCAGTACTGATACCATGACGATTTGCTAAATAAACAAAACCTGGACCAATACTCATAGCTAATTCAGGGTTGTGCCACTCCCAGCCGATGCCAACACCTTCACAAACCCATGGTGTTCCACCTGCTTGTCTTACTAAATCTACTGCTTTCCGTATGTACATGGGTCTGAGATGGCGAGTCTGATTTCTAGCCCCAAAATGGGTTTTGATGGCAATAATCTCTCCCTTCTTAATCCAGTCGTTTAATCCTACTGACTTCCATAGATGCTCAAATCGATCAATAAGAGAATCTCCCATCGTTAATTCATCGGTATTAGCATAATATACTTTAGATTTCGTCATACTTTCCATTTCCTTGTATTATTTCTGAACTTTTCTCAAGAGAAGGATTATATTCTTGAGAACTTCTGAATTTTTTTCTCAAAAGTCATAGGTAAGAACTTAGGTTTAACAATTGTGCACTAAAGCAGATTTTCCATCGAACCTTTATTTCAAGATCCGTGATTTTTCAACGTTGTGTATTTATCTCGTGAAAAAATAGAGTATTGAAGATACTAAAATGGAATAAACGTATCTTCTTCCTTTATAGACTTAATGAGATTTACCACTAGTTTAACAATATTCTCAACATCGTCAAGACTAATAATTTCACTAGCTGTATGCATGTACCGATTGGGGATGGCAATCAACGCAGTAGCAGCCCCTGAAAGTTGGATGGCATTTGCATCGGTACCTGTTCCCCTATTTTCAGCTATGCGTTGCACAGGAATATTCTGTTCTTCAGCGACATTCAGAATTCGTTTGAAAAGGATAGGGTTAAAGTTCGGGCCAATGCATACGATGGGTCCCCCTCCTAATTTAGTATCACCTACATGTTTCTTTTTAATTTCGGGATTGTCAGAAGCAAACCCAACATCAAGAGCAATTCCCACATCAGGTTGCAGTTTCCTAGAAGCTACCACTGCGCCACGGAGCCCTATTTCCTCTTGTACTGTGCTGACTCCATACACACCTGCATAGAAGTTCTTATCCTTCGCTAATTCCATCATTACCTCTGCAACAATAAAAGACCCAATTGCATCATCAAAACCGCTTGCTACTGCATATCTATGATCACCTAATCTCTGATATCCGTAATCAAACACAGCAAAATCCCCAACATCTACTTTTGCCTTACCTTCCTCTTTAGATTGGAAACCGCAATCAATAAACAATTTTTCAAGATCAGGAGCCTTTTTTCTTTCTTCAGGCTTTGTTAGATGAATTGGCTTTTTACCGATAACTCCAGGAATAAAATTCCCTTTTGAAAATACTTTAACTCTCTTCCCAGGTAACGTGGAGCTATCAAATCCACCAAGAGTAAGGAACCATAAAAACCCTTTCTTATCAATATGACTAATTTGAAATCCTATCTGATCAACATGACCAGCTAACATTATTTTAAGTGGATTATCTGGATTAATAACGGTGTATAGATTTCCAACACGATCGCCATACACTTTATCAACATGATTCTCAAGATAGTCTTTGATCACTCTCTGAGCAGAAAATTCGTATCCAGTGGCTCTTGGAGTAGTAACTAACCTTTCTAAAAATTCTTCATTTACTTTGTATGTCATTTTTCATTGCCTTCTCAGATTTTTGCTTATCATAACTTATTTTTGATTATTGATAAGGAGAAATAACCTGCAGGACATCTTCGAAGTCGATCCCAAGTTCTTTAACCTTTTCAATGGTAGGACAGCCTCTTGCAGTCCATCCTCTACGTTCATATACTTTCTTCTGAAGTTCGACGTATTGATTTTCCCGATACTCGCGTAGAAGTTTCATTTTCTGTTCGGTACTCTTTCCTGAAGGATCTACTCCGACTTTTTCCTTGAGTAGAGAATCATATCTATCCAATCTGCTCTCATACTCCATGACAGTTACAGGGCCCATTGCACGATAGGGAAAATTTGAATCATGCTCACGTAACCCTTTTCCTTGACGGATGCTGAAGATTTTTTGAAAATTATACACTCGCTCGGACATTTTGATAAGATCATCAGGAGTCGATTGTAATCCGGTAACTCCACTAAAGTATTCAGCGTACCATTGAACATGTTTAGGGACTTTTGCGCGGGCATCCAGTAAGGTTAAGGGACCTTGAGGGTTTTCATTATTGTTGGGAGGGATAACATCGTTCCAAGGCAATTTACATAAACCATTCAGGCCAAACCACGTTCGCCAGAAAGGAAACCATGCTAAAGCTTCCGCTTTATCCTCAAATGTTGGTAGGTTATTTCTCACCATATCTTCAAATATTAACCAAGCTTCATCATGCTGCGGCCCTTTTAATGCGAAACCATAACCCCCTTGTTGAGCTAACGACTCTTTAGTGACATATTCTGAAAATTCCAAGCCTTTATGCTCCATTCCAATATCTTGGAGGAATTGTGAATCTGCTCCATACTCCTTTGCAAAATATTTTTTCATATTGCGAATACCCTGACCAACAATTTTACCAAAACCTTCTCCACGGGCCATTTGGTGAATTAACTCCATGGCGGCCAGCCCATTACCAAAATTGAGCTCTAATCCTCCAGTAATCTCTTTATTCAGAATTCCCTTTTCATAACATTCCATAACAAATGCTATTCCAGTACCAATGGAGATCGTATCCAAACCATAGGTGTCACAGTAGAAATTAGCATCTAAGACAATTTTCGGATCCCAGACACCCCAATTAGAACCACAACCAGCTATCGTTT
>DXJL01000118.1 GCA_019057635.1 Candidatus Heimdallarchaeota archaeon | reverse complement strand
TTTCAATCGATTTTTCATATTGAAAGGTGAGCTACTTGGGATCGGGTTTAATAAGATCTGAAATTTATCTAACCAGCGTACCACAAAGGTTATAAGGGTTGGTGTATTTCGTGCTTTCCGTGGTGGAAAGCGAGGTAGTTTTATTTTGTCCATAATGACTACCAATTGCTTTTCTCCACATTTAAGTCTTTCCTCTTCGAGATTTACTGAAGATCACCCTCTCCCATAGTTACGAAGTACTGGTTGGTTATACGACAACGCGAAAAAAATCATTCGTTCGTTAATATGGTATAAAAATTTTGTAAGCTTCGTTTTTTTTGATCTTTAAGAAAATCTTTAAGATGCCACGTTAACTACTCAAGAAAAATCTAGATTTTGAGTTAGTAATCAATAAATATTGTGAGTGGACACATTACATGCATTCAAGTATAGAATGGATAGATAATAATCAACCAAGATTCATAGAAATTAGCGATAAAATTTGGAAATTCGCTGAATTAGGCTTATTTGAATATAAGTCATCAGATTTGCTTATCGATATTTTGGAACAAGAGGGATTTACTATTGAACGAAGCGTTGCCTCCATGCCAACTGCATTCATTGCGACGTTTGGTACTAAGAAACCAGTAATTGCCCTGCTTGCAGAATATGACGCGTTACCGGGACTGAGTCAGGATAAAATCCCTCAAAAGCATCCGATAGAGAAAGATATGCCAGGTCACGGATGTGGACACAATCTTTTTGGAGTTGCTTGCTTATCTGCAGTTTTAGCAATTAAAGAGAAGATAATCAATAAGGAATTGGCTGGAACGGTAAAATTTTATGGTTGTCCTGCGGAAGAAAACGCCAATGGAAAGGGATGGATGGTGAAAGATGGTTTATTTGAAGATGTGGACATTTCTTTAACGTGGCATCCAGGTGATGTAAATACTGTTGTGAGTTTTAATTTTCAAGCCATAATAGACGTTTTGTTCAAATTTCGAGGGCAGACAGCCCATGCTGCGGCTGACCCTTTTAATGGGAGGTCTGCACTAGATGCGGTAGAGTTAATGAATGTAGGATGTAATTATCTAAGAGAACATATTATATCTGATGCAAGACTGCATTATGTCATTACAAAAGGTGGAAAAGCTCCTAACATCGTCCCAGAAGAAGCGGAAGTCTGGTACTTCGTACGAGCTCCTAAATTTGATCAGGTAAACGATTTATATAGAAGAGTGCTTAATATTGCCAATGGCGCTGCTTTAATGACCGAAACATCCTTTGAAACTATCATATTAGGTGGAGCATCCAACATGCTACCTAATGAAACATTAGAGGATCTCCTTCATAAAAAAATGATTGAAATAAATATTCCAGAATATACAGAAGAAGAAATCAATTTTGCGAATGAAATACGTGAAACATTCCCTGAAAATTATTTTGATAATTCCCTTACGGTATATCCCCAAGAAATTCGAGAATTATCTGAACAATTTAGAGAAAAGCCGATCTGTGACATCGTTTATCCAATTTTTGGTCGAGGAATCACACTCGGAGGATCAACTGATGTAGGCGATGTAACATGGGTAACTCCGACAGCTCAATTTGTGACAACATGTAGCACATTTGGAACACCCGGCCATTCATGGCAAATGGTTGCAAATTGTGGGATGAGTATTGGTCATAAGGGAATGGTTTATGCGGCAAAGGTCCTAGCTTCAGCGACCGAAGAGTTAATGAAAAATTCCGAATTAGTCAGAAAAGTGAAACAAGAATTTAAAGAACGAATAGGTAAAACTCCATATGAATCCCTTATACCTGAGGGTAGTTCTCCTCCTATTGAACACTTCCGTCAGATTTATGATACTATGTAAAAGTGTACAAACTTATATTAATAATTCAGGGGATTAAGGTTTAATTGAATAAAAATGAAAATACAGGGGGCAATTTTTCTACTACTTGGTTTTACTCTAGTTTTCTCATCGATTGTCGTTTTAGGTGATAACAAAATTCAAGAAAACGCCACTCAATCATCATCTAATTCATGGCACTTTATTGCGTTGGGTGACAGCCGCCAACAGCACGGAGAGTGGGATTATGACAATGATAAATATTTTCACGATAATAGCAGTAATCCAACTCGTGCAGCAATAATTACTTCTGTCGTAGAAAATAATCCAAATATGGAATTTATTATTCATACAGGTGATTTAGTTAATGCAGGTGGGGAACAAGATGATTGGAATCGTTATTATGAGGATATTGAAAATGCTACAAAGGCAAATGTTACTATTTACAACGCTGTAGGCAACCATGAAAAGTATACGTACGCAGAAGGGCCAAACGACTGGGGAGATCCAGATGAGGATTATTCTACCTATTTAGCTAATGTTGAATTACCTGGGAATGAGCGCTATTACAGTTTTGACTATGTGAATCAGATTCACTTTGTTTTCATTAACACTGAAGAGGAATGGACTGGGGCATTTGATATTACGACAAATCAAAGTAATTGGTTGATTAACGATCTTGAAAGTAACACGCTGGATTTTATTGTGGCAGTTTTTCATCGTCCTAGTTACTCTATTCGAAGTTCAAGTCGTGTTCATGATGCACAAGAAATTCGAGCCGTGCTTGATCCAATTTTAATGGAATATGGCGTTGATTTAGTCTTTTCTGGTCATGATCATTATTATTATCGTACGATTCGTAATGATATAACCTATGTAACCACTGGAGGAGCAGGAGCCGATCTATACACGAATGGGGATACATCTCAGTGGCAGGATACTGATGTGTACTTCTCTGATTTTCATTATTGTAATATAACTGTAACAGAGAGTGCTGGGGTTGTGATTGCAGATATTGAAGTTTTTCTATTTAATGAAACTGATCACTCTATTACACTCGGAGATGCTTTTTCAGTCTCATCCTCGATTATAGATGAAACGACGACTATTTCAACTTTCGATGAGACTACGACATCTGAAACATCTCCCTCCACCTCATCCCAAGGAACTCCATCTTACACATATGCAGTACATTTTGGAATACTAACTCTCTTCATTACAAGGAAACGCAAGTAATCTTGGAGAGAGATAGAGATATTTTCGTTTCTCAAATACTTTTTTCTTTAAATCGTAATCTGATACTGCGTATAACGTAGAAATCTACGATGTTGGTATGGCAAAGAAAATGAGTACCATAGATTACAGCTTAAATATACTCAAGACATTACGATAAGAAATATTCGTAATCAAAAGTCTTGGTGATTATTATGGAAGAAAAACTACGTTTTCTTGTTTATGGACTATTATCGGCATTATTAGCAGGCTTCTTGTATATTATCGTATTTATTGTGCAGGGTTTGGCTATGGATCCCCCAGATATGTTTGGGATGATCAAAATGATGGGGAGTATGATGGGTGACATTGGTTTAGATCCTGTCATGGTTGGACTAATGTTCCACTCTGTAATGGGAACAATTATACTAGGAATTACATTTGGAATATTGCTTATACTACTAAAGGATTATTTCCCTCCCGAAAATCGTAACAAACAACTTTTATTTGGATTCGTATGGGGAATTTTTGTATTTATGGTTGGACCTCTGATGATGGTGCCAATGATGAGTGGTGATCCTTTGTTTGACCTATCACTAGTCAATATGATTAGTGGAGTGGGTCATATGGTCTGGGGACCCATTATGGGGTATTTAGTGTATTCTTTTGGTAATAAAGGATATTTCAAGTAGGAATTTTCTTACTACCCCTCTTTTCTCTTTTTTTCTTACATCCTATTACGCTATAGCTACTTCACTGTCGTTATTACCGTGGAAAACCTTATTATTTCTTCGATGATAAGAATCGGTATATGCATTTCTTACGAAAATTCTGGAAAGTGGAATTTCTTTTCATCTTCTTAGTCCTTGGTATCCTTTTAAAAAACCTTATTTTTGCAGAATATCGTGAAAGCTGAAATCAATTTAAGTAAAGGAAGAACTATTTTTCATGGCATGAATACTCGTTCGGGTACTATATTTGACATTAAACGGTTTGCAGTGCATGATGGGCCAGGTATCAGAACAACGGTGTTCTTTAAAGGGTGTCCCCTCAACTGTTGGTGGTGTCACAATCCAGAAAGTCAAAATCCTGAGTCTGAACCCATTCTTCTTCCGAATGTTGCAGATACAGAGATAGTAGGAAAGACTGTCTCTATCTCTGAACTAATGGAAGAAATAAGGAAAGACATCATCTTCTATGATGAATCTGGGGGAGGTGTGACTGTATCAGGAGGAGAACCGCTAATGCAGCCAGAATTTTTAGAGACTCTTCTTACTTACAGTAATAAAGAAAAAATTCACACAGCTATTGATACAACTGGTTTTGGACCATTAGAAGTTATAAAGTCATTAGTAGGGAAAATAAAACTTTATTTGTATGATCTTAAGTTCATAAATGATGAAAAACATCAAGTATATACAGGAGTATCAAATACATCGATAATTAAGAATTTAAAGTATCTTGATTCTATGAAGGAGACGGTTATAATCAGAATTCCTATTATACCAGGTGTAACAGACACCAAAACTAATATTAAAGATCTTGGGACATTTATTTCCTCATCGCTTCAAACAATTGATAAGGTAAACATTCTCCCATACAATCGATTAGGTGAAGGAAAATACCCAAGATTAAACCGTCCGTACCGATTTGCTAATCAGCTTGCAACTCCTTCCGATAAAGAGCTAAATAGAATTAAAAACGAATTTGAAACATATGGATTAGGTGTACAAATAGGTGGATGACGTGAAAGATAGAATAAAAAGTCTTCGAGAACAAAGTATGAATGCTCAACCTTCATTGTCAATTGAAAGAGCTAAATTACTAACTGAATTTTACCAAAGTGGAGCAGCAGATAAAGTATCCATCCCAGTTGCTCGTGCTCAAGCTTTTAAATACATTTTAGAAAACAAAGAAATTTGTATAAATGAGGGAGAGCTGATTATTGGAGAGCGAGGATCTGCAGCTACTGCTACACCCACCTATCCTGAAATATGCACTCATACAGCCCAAGATTTTGAAATTCTACACTCACGTGAGAAAATTAGTTTTTCAGTCAATGATGAAGTAAAAGAGCTTCAATCGAATGTAATTACTCCGTTTTGGAAAGGAAGATCTATAAGAGACAAAATTTTCACTGCAGTAGATCCTGAATGGATTGAATCGTACAATGCAGGATTGTTCACAGAGTTTATGGAACAAAGAGCTCCTGGGCATACAGTAGGTGGAGCTCATTTATGGACTAATGGAATACTTGATTTTCAAAAGAAAATTGCAGAAAGCATTCACAGTCTCGATTTTTTCAACGATCCAGACGCGCTAAATAAGAAGGAAGAGCTACAGGCAATGGAAATTGCAGCTGAAGCGCTCATTCTGTTTGCAGGACGTTATTCAAAGAAAGCTTTGGAATTAGCTAAAAAGGAAACTAACCTAAAGAGGAAAAAGGAACTAGAATCGATAGCTAATATTTGCAAACATGTTCCAGCTAATGCACCACGGAATATATGGGAAGCACTTCAACATTATTGGTTCATTCATCTTGGGGTAATTATTGAATTGAACACTTGGGATTCGTATAATCCTGGGAGACTAGATCAAAATTTATATTCATTATATCAACAAGATATCTCCAATAAGACGCATACTGAAGATTCAGCTAAGGAATTGCTTCAAGCTTTTTGGATCAAATTTAATAATCAACCTGCTCCTCCCAAGGTGGGAGTGACCGCTGAGGAAAGTAATACTTACACTGACTTTTGCCTGATTAATATTGGAGGAGTGAAAGAAGATGGTTCAAATGCAGTTAACGAACTATCTTATATTTTACTAGATGTTATCGAAGAGATGCGATTGCTACAACCCAGTTCGATGGTTCAGATTAGTAGGAAGTCCCCTGATAGATTTTTGAAACGTGCATTAGATATCATCAAGACTGGATATGGACAACCGTCGGTATTTAATACTGATACAATAATTCAGGAATTAACTCGCCAAGGTAAATCCATCATAGATGCCCGTGCTGGAGGTGCCTCAGGGTGTGTTGAAGCTGGGGCATTTGGAAAGGAAGCCTACATATTAACAGGCTATTTTAATATTCCAAAAGTATTAGAAATAACTCTAAATAATGGTATCGATCCCAATACTGGAAAACTGCTTGGTTTACATACAGGAAATCCAGTAGAGTTTACAACCTTTGAGGAGTTTTTAGTAGCTTTCACCAAACAGATGAATTATTTCATCGATATCAAAATCAAAGGTAATAACATTATTGAAAGATTATGGGCACAAACCTTACCAGCACCGTTTATGTCTCTCCTCACCAAAGACTGTATCCAGAATGGGAAAGACTATAATAATGGAGGAGCTCGCTACAATAGTTCTTATATTCAAGGGGTTGGTTTAGGTTCAATAACTGATTCTCTTACGGCGATTAAATTTAATATTTATGATAATAAGAATGTAACAATGCAAGAACTATTAAATGCCTTAAAAAATAACTTCAAAGACTCTAAATCGCTACGAGAGATGTTACTAAATAGAACTCCCAAATATGGGAATGATGAGGATTATGCCGACGATTTAATGAAACAGGTGTTTGAAATTTACTGGAATGCGATCGATGGTAGACCAAATACTAAAGGAGGCGAACATCGGGTTAACCTTCTTCCGACCACCGTTCATATTTATTTTGGTCGTATGATAGGTGCAATGCCTGATGGGCGTAAGGCCCATGAACCTCTATCTGAAGGGGTCTCACCAGTACAGGGCGCAGATGTTAAGGGGCCTACAGCTGTTATAAAATCCGTTGCTAAAATTGATCATGAAAGGACTGGTGGCACACTGCTTAATCAGAAATTCTCTCCAAAATTCCTTGATGACGAAAAATCACTTGAAAAAGTCGCCCATCTTGTACGTTCATATTTTAAAATGGATGGTCATCATATACAATTTAATGTAGTCTCAGTAGAAACATTACGCGATGCACAACAGCACCCTGATAAGTATCGGAATTTAATTGTCAGAGTAGCTGGTTATAGTGATCTTTTCATCAATCTTGGTATCGAATTACAAAATGAAATTATCAATCGAACAGAACATATGAGCACTTAGTCTTTAACAGTTCCTAGACCTTCTAAAAAGTAATAACTTTATCACTTTTGAGTATCCATTCAGCTAATTCTGCCATTGTGCTTCTATGCACACCATCCAATAATTGAAGATTGGCAAGACCTCTAGCATCCATACATGCCCCACATGCTCCAATTTTCCCCCTCCTAGTTACACCTTTGATCATACGTCCAATATTATAATAACCTTCGGGAGTCGTTTGATCTTTTAGTGCACAGTAAGCAGAATCGGCAATTAGGAATACATTAACTTGAGTATTTTCTTTTTGTAATGCTATCGCCGTTCTCAGTCCATTATATGACCTTTCTGATCCATAAGGAGCATCATTCAGAATTAGAGTAATTGTTTGCAATAATATTCACCTATTGTACTTCACAAGTTTAGTTATTTTTACGTATATTAAGAGATATTTGGTTGGTTTCTCTTAGTCAAACTCATGAACTATTATAATATCAATAATTCCACTCCTGAAGATTTAAAAAACAAATTATTTCTAAATAAAAAGAAAGGTAATAAATCGGTATGTGAAGTAAATGAAAACCTCCGAAGAGTATAAAGAGCATTTATACAAAATGAAACCGAATATCTATATTAATGGAGAGCAAGTCGGGAGAGATGATTCAAGACTTGCAGGCTCTATGACCACTATCAGTCGAACCTTCGAAAGTGTTAATGACCCAGAATTTAAAGATCTAATCACTGCAACGTCCCATATCACTGGTGATACTATAAATAGGTTCACTCATATCCACCAATCGGTGGAAGACCTATTAAAGAAACAGGATATGACCCGTCAAATTTGTCATTATACAGGAGGGTGTATCTTTAGATGTATGGGAGTAGATGCGATGAACGCATTATCAATAATTACAGCAAGAGCTGAATCGATGACAGAACGCCCCTATCACCAAAGATTCCTGAAATATTTAAAAGAATGGCAAACAAATGATACTGTAGGTTGTTGTGCACAAACAGATCCAAAAGGGGATCGTTCATTAAGACCCCATCAGCAAGCAGATCCTGATTTATATTTACGTGTAATTGAGCATAGAGAAGATGGAATTGTTGTAAGAGGTGCCAAACATCATATTACTGCTGCAGCTGTTGCTGAAGAAATCATTGTTACCCCTACTCGTTTTTTAACTCCAGAAGAAGATGAATATGCTGTATCATTTGCAGTACCGGGGGATTGGGATGGTGTGTATCTTGTTACTCGTGCTTCAAATATGAAACAACGAGAAAATGTTCCGTGTCCCGCAGGAACGTTTGGCGATGTCGAGAATACAGTTATATTTGATGACGTCTTTGTTCCCAATGAACGAGTTTTTTTAGGTGGTTATGAAGGAGAACATCAGTTTGGAGGATGGCTTGCTCTTTTGTTCGCATTATATCATCGTCATAGCTATACAGGATGTAAACCATCATCTACAGATATCCTCTTGGGGTACTCTGCACTAGTTAGTGAATATAATGGCATAGAAGATAAGAAGCATGTACAATCAAAGCTAGCAGATTTGATTAGTGTCGCTGAACTTGTATATGCAAGTGGAATTGCAGCTGCATACAAAGCAACTAAAGATGAATGTGGAACCATGATTCCTGATCCTATGTTCTGTAATGTGGGAAGAAAACATGCAGGAAAAAATTATTATCATGAACTGGAAACACTAGCAGATTTATCAGGAGGACTACCTGCAACCCTACCATTTGAGAGAGATTTCTTTGATGAAGAAAAAATTGGCCCTCTACTTCAGAAATATATCAAACGAAAAGCAGACATTCCAGCTGAAAATGTGTACAAGCTTTACAGAACTCTTTCTGATGTACTTTGTTCGTCTATAGGAGGAGTAATATCTGTGGCAGGAGTTCATGGAGGGGGCTCACCTGTGATGGAAGATATAGCTATTCTCAAACAATATGATATAGATTCTAGAAAAGCAATTGCCAAATACTTAGCTGGAATTACTGATGAATGAATGCCCAAAATGGACAGGCTCATATTCCAATGAACTCTAAATCAGATAATTCGAAATACTATGACGTCATCATAATTGGTACTGGACCAGCAGGAATTTTTACAGCATTAGAATTGATAAAATTCTCCAAGGATAATTTAAACATTTTGATGATTGAAAGTGGAAGTGATTTAGCCAATCGAGTAGAAAATCGTCATATTCAAAAGGGTGATGTGATGCAAGGTTGGGGAGGCGCTGGAGCTTTTTCAGATGGAAAACTGACTCTTACTGCTGACATAGGAGGACATTTGTCAAACTATACTTCCCTTAATAAACTTGAAGAATATATTAGGGAGGTTGAAGAGATTTATATTAATTTTGGGGCTTCTAGAGAGCGCTTAGTTACCGGTGAAGGAAAACCAGTAGATGAAGCACGAAAAACAGCATTAAAGTATGGGATTACTCTTATTCCTTATCGCCTGTTGCATATTGGTACAGATAAATGTTCTCAAGTCTTGCTGGCCATGTACGATCATCTTAGAGCCTCTTTAAAAGTAACAGTGAATTTCAATGAAACAGCAAAAGACGTCCTCGTTGATAATATTCAAGTAATTGGAGTAAAGACAAATAAAGGAATTTACAATGGAAAATTTGTAATAATTGCTACAGGTCGCTCTGGAGCCGCATGGGCTAGAAAAGAATCATTGAGACTTGGTTTGTCTTTAGAAAATAATCCTGTTGATATTGGAGTGAGATTAGAATTGCCTGCAGAGATTAGTTCCCATCTCACAGACCTCTTATATGAATTCAAAGCGAAATATTATTCTCCTACCTTTGAACAAGAATGCAGAACTTTTTGTGTTTGTCCAAAGGGAATAGTAACTAAAGAAGTTGTTTATGATCCTGAAACTCGAGAAAAATGGATCACTGTTAATGGCCACTCATATTCAAGTCAAGAAAAAGAAACAAGAAACACGAATTTCGCGTTATTGGTTAGTAGTCGCTTTACTGAACCATTTGATGACCCCCTAGCTTATGGCCGATCTATAAGCAAATTAGCGAACTTGTTAACAAAGGGAAATGTTATCATACAACGACTCGCTGACCTAAAGAGGGGAAGACGTTCAAATTTCGAGCGTATCAAGAGATCAGCCATTGAACCAACATTAAAAGACGCTATTCCTGGAGATTTATCTTTTGTACTTCCTTACAGACATTTATGTAGTATTCTTGAAATGATAGAAGCACTTGACCATATTATGCCTGGAGTTAATTCATCTAATACTCTGCTTTATGGGGTTGAAACAAAATACTATTCGAGTAAAATAAAGGTATCTAATGATCTTGAAACAAAAATTAAAGGATTATATGCGGTAGGAGATGGAGCGGGGGTCACTAGATCTTTAGTTCAAGCGAGTATTTCAGGATTGATTGCAGGAAGAGCGATAAATGAAAAAATTGCCGAATTAAGAGAAGGGAAATCAGCTAAAATTTAAAAGGGTTAATCTAGCTAGACCGAGAAGAATAAATCCCATAACTAATGTTGTGATTCGTCTAGTAGATTCAATATTGCTTAAGGGATCCTTAAGTAGTAGATAGAATACAAAACTGAGTAGAATAAATGAAGATACAAGAATTAGGACATAGAAGGGATCAATATTCAGAATAAAGACAAATGACACAGCAATTAACCATGATATTACGTAACCCAAGATAATCAGTTTCACTGTTTTTATTGGTCCAAGTTTAGTAGGGAGAGTTTGAACCTTATGAAAGGAATCTCCACGTAAATCACCAAGATCCTTATGAATCTCAAATATGAAAGCTGCCACAAATGTTAGTAATTGTAGTAAGAGAAACGTTATATCAATCTGAGGTGCCGAATTAACAGAAAGGGCACCACCTAGGAATGCTAGTGATAAGCTAAATGCTACAATGATATTTTTTGCTAAAAATATAGGTTTTAACCATTTCGAATATACTACTGCCAAAGTAATAGCAATTAAGCCAACAAGAATTGCTTGGTAGTTAAAGAGGAAATATCCGATGATTAATGCTATTATAGTTTCCATTATGGCTGCTAGTAAAGCTAATTGACGGCTAACTGTCCCCTGTGGTAAAGGCCGCCATGATTTGGAAACTTTATCCATCTCAATATCCAAATAATCGTTAAAAGTGTCCATTCCTGCAAGTAATAAGATACCACATAATAATCCAAGGGAAATTTGAGTGAAAGAAGGCATTGAACGTAATCCAACAATCATACCAAGAATAGCTGTACCTCCAATAATAATCCCATCAACAGGTCTGCCTAGAATTATTAATCCCTGGAGAGTATAGAAACGAGAAATTTTGGGTTCTGTTTGGTTCATGTTCTATCCTCATTTTCTGATTGTACAGGTGACGGTTAATCTTCAAAAGGTTTTGCTAACGCTGAAGGTGCGCCAACAATACTCTTTACTTTCTGTTGTGATAAAATAATTCCCCATATTGCTAAGAATAAGATTGTGGAAACAGGAGGCATCATCTTTAATACAGATGGGGGGATTCCAGTAGGAAAGATGAACGGTATTGCCTCGTGTTGGAAAGAAAATTGTAAGACATCAAACATTCCAAAAAGATAGGATCCAATGAATGCTCCTAAGGGATTCCATAATGCAACTACTACTAGAGCAATGACTATCCATCCTCTTCCTTGTGTCATTCCATCAGTCCAGAAATTTAACCACCCAAGTGAAAGATATGCCCCTCCAAGTCCAGCCATCATTCCTCCAAAGATAACACATAGATATCGGATCAGTCTCACATTTACACCTTGATTCATTGAAGCAGAAGGATTTTCTCCAACTGACCTGATCAGGATACCAATTCGAGTTTTATACAGAATAAACCACAAGATTGGTGCTAAAATAAAGCTAAGATATACAAAAATATTTTGATCAAAAAATACCTCACCTATCGTTGGAATATCGTTTAAAATTGGAATAGGAGTAGAATCAATGCCTTTTAAGGCTTTTCCAATAACTGCATCCCCTAACAACCCGCTAAGTCCTGTTCCTAAGATAGTCAAGCCTATTCCAGACACCACTTGATTCCTGTTGAAGGTTATCGTTAGAATTGCATGGATCGTGGCGAGTAGGCCGCCTATAAACATTCCAAATAGAACTCCCAATAAAATATCCTGAGTCTGGTACGCAATTGCGTACGATCCCGCGGCTCCAGCAATTACCATTCCTTCAATACCTAAATTTAATATACCAGAACGCTCAGCATAAATCTCACCAAGAGTTGGAAGAACAAAAAAGGTAGCAGCTGCAACTATTGAGTGCCACAGTATTGGATTCAGAAGTTCTACCATTTAAGAACGCCTCCATTTGATTGTATAGCGAAAGAAAAATTCTGATAGTAGGACATAAAACAAAATGATACCACTGAACATATCTAGTGCAGATACGGGTAGACCTGTTAAGTTGATTGCTGTCCCACCAGAAATCAATGCGGCAAAAAATAATGCACTAAAAATTATCCCTATCGGATTTAGGCCACCCAGATACGCAACAACAATTGCTGTAAAACCATAACCTGCCGAATTAACAGTAAGCCTTAATTTATTACCTGCAATTTCAGCAACTCCTGCTATTCCAGCGAGACCTCCTGAAATTATCATACTGATCAAAATGACCTTGAAAAAGCTTATACCTGCCATCCGTCCAGCTAAAGGATTTTTGCCTGTGACGTTGATTTCATAACCAATCTTCGTTTTTGGGATTCCCTCTTCAGTACGGAATAAGTAGTAGTACGTTACGAGTGCAATTATCAGAACCAAAAATATAGATATGTGCACAGGATCGAAATTCCATGTGGCATCTAGAAAAGGTACATAGATTTCAATTGGTATTCCTGGAATTTGTGCAGATTCGGGTAAGATTTTGGAAAAAGCAAAACCAGTCGCTGGATCTCGCCAAGGACCACTAACAAGGTACTGCATTAAATAAAGAGCTGGAAAAACCATTAGAAAAGAAACAACTACATCTGCGCCTTGGAATCCTCCTTTTGCTCTGAAAAAAACAACTGGAAGAGCCCAAATAGCTCCAAGAATGAATCCGTTAAGAAACATTAGGGGTATAAGGACAATTGATGGAAGATCGGGAAATTCCATTGCAGTCCATGTTGCTGCTAGCATTCCCATAATAAATTGTCCTTCCGCTCCAATGTTGTCTATTCGTGCTTTAAAAGGGATGGCTAGCCCTATGGCAATACAAAGAAGCGGTATGAATGAAACAAATGTATGAGGGAGTAATATCAAGATAATACGGAGCATAGATCGATTTGATAAGAAGAATAGATCCAGAGGGTTTATTCCATTTAATAAAAATATGAACCCAACAGTCATTAACCCAAATATGACGAAAAGTATCCTATAAGCAATAGCGCGGAATCCAGTAATTGAGAAAGTTCTTTTTTGAAATATTAGTTCATAATTTGCAATTTTCATTCAATGGCCTCCTGAAGCGTAGATCCTCCCATCATTAAACCTACTTTCTCTCTTGTAGCTTCCTGTGAATTCAAAATACCCATAATTTTCCCCTTATACATAACAGCTATCCGATCACTGAGAGCTAAAACCTCTGTTAAATCACTAGAAATCAACATAATAGCAGCCCCTTCTTCCCTTAGCCGTAATAGTTCTTCTCGAACGAATTGGGTCGTACCAACGTCAAGTCCGAAAGTCGGATTTTCTGCTATTAAAATCAATTTTCGTCCTTCTGGAGGAGCGAGTGTTGTTTCGCGTGCCACTACTACTTTCTGTCTATTACCCCCAGATAAACTCCGAACGGATGAAAGGGCACTAGGAGTTTTAATTTTGAAAATGGATATCAATTCTTCTGTTACATTCACGATAGATTTCTGATCTATGAATAAACCACCTGATTTTCGGTAAGAATTAAGGATAAGATTTTCTCGTATCGATAAATCCAGAATAAGAGCTTTTCGACGATCTTCTGGAATATACGCAATTCCTAAATCTCTAATTTCTCTTATTGATTTACCTGTAATATCTTGGACAATGGACACATCATCAATTTTTTTTCCATGAATAAGTACTTTTCCAGAATCAACTTTGCGCCAATGTAGCATCGCCTCAACTAATTCTTGTTGACCATTACCTGATATTCCTGCAATCCCTAATATTTGATTTTCCTTTAATTGAAGACTCACTCCGTTTACAACAGTATCTCCCATATCATTCGTAGCAAAAAGTCCCTGGATTTCCGCCGTTAACTTTCCAGGTTCCATTTTCTTACGAGCTAATTCATATAATACTTCTTTACCAACCATTAAGGTGGCTAAATGCCGGATTCCCTCCTCTTCGGAAGCCCAGGCGTTTTTTTCTTTTTCAGTTTCGAGAGTAGCCACAACTTCTCCATGTCTCATCACAGTAATGCGATCACAGTAATTAATTGCCTCTTCAAGGTGGTGAGTGATAATAATGATACTTTTTCCTTGAGAGCGTAGGGAATTAAGAAGACGGAAAAGATTAACAATTTCAGGAGGTGTGAGCATAGACGTTGGTTCATCAAGAATTATTATTTCTGGATCCGTAATAAGCGCCTTTAAGATTTCTACTCTTTGTTTTTCTCCTCCCGATAGTTTCCAGATTTTAGTTTTAGGATCAATGTCTCCCAACTCATATTTATTCAGAGCACTCGTTATTTCTCGTTCAATACGTGATAAGGAGAGGAAAAATCCTTCTGATATACTCAGAATATTTTCAGCAACTGTGTGTCGTTCTATCAGGCTTTTTGAAAGATCCTGACGGGCAATAGCAAGCCCATGCCTAAGAGCTGCAATGGGATTACTGAGCTCAACTTCTTTACCTCGTAATAAAATGGTTCCACTGTCAGGTCTCCGAAAGAGATTATTTACGAGAGTTGACTTCCCAGCACCATTTTCGCCTAAAAGAGCATGAATTTCCCCTTGTTTCAGTGAAAAATTTACATTGTCATTCGCATGAATCTCAACTCCATCCCCGTAAAATGTTTTGCATACATTCTGCATTTCAAGGACAGTTTCCATAATAGTTCCTCTTCAATTCCAACGCTATTAGTGAAATAGAATATCAAATGTGAGAGTATATAGACATTCCTACCAATTGTGATGAATTAATAAAAAAAAAAATAGAAGGGAAAATTTCCCTATTTGACTTTCTAAGAAGGTGAACCAATAACTCCTTCAACAAACCAGTCCATAAATGCAAACAGATCAGGTATTGTTGCTTGTACTCCATCAGCAAACATTATGGTGCCGTTTTGGGCCTTAATCGGACCGGTAAAGGGGTCGAATGTAACAGTAGGTCCATCCATCTCATCCAGACGGCGCATCACAAGTGCGTAGGCTGTTTCACCACTGACATCAACTGCTTTCAGATCATCCTCAAATATGGTATTTATTGGAACACCAAAAAGCCCACCTAATTCTACTGCGTCTTCTTTAAGGAACCAGAGATAGTCAACATCAGCTAAATTGGTATTGTTATATGTTCCATCATTTACTTTTGACAAAATCTCATCATATAAGATATCCCAATGGACTAATTGACCAGAAATTGTACTGTCATTCCCATAGTATTGCATGGGTGAATAATGACTAAAAGCATAAACATCATCATACTTTTCTGCTGCTTGAATCACTGCAGGAGAATCTTCAGTAAATGCAAGCATATCGACACCATCAGCCACAAGTGCATCTGCGGCATTAGTTGCTAATGTAGGATCGTACCAGCTGTAAATCCAACGAACGTCAACGGTAGCTGTTGCGTTTACGGCTCGAGCCCCTAACGTAAATGCATTGATATGACGAATAACTTCAGGTATTGGAAAAGCGCCAACATATCCGAGTTCACCACTTGGACTTAGGGCGCCAGCCATCAACCCATTAAGGTAATAAAGCTGGTAAAAATCAGCAAAATAATTGCCAACATTCACATCTCTCATAAATCCTGAACAGTGGAAAAATAACACATCGGGGTATTTTTCAGCAGCTGCTAGCGTACCATCCATAAATCCAAAGGATGTTGTGAATATTACATCACATTGTTCCACTTCTACCAGTGTATCAGCCGCTGCGACTACACTCGCAGTGTCCTCTGCAACACTTTCAATATAAACTGTTTCTAACCAGTCATATTTATCTTCTACGATAGTTCTACCCTCATCATGGGCATTAGTCCACCCATAATCGCCAATAGGACCAACATAGATAAATCCTGCCTTAATCTTGCCACTACTAGTTGTAGTACAACCAGATAGCAGGACGACACCTACTAAAACTACACATATTAATAAAACTCGACTATTTTTCATGTTTGACATAAACTATCATCCGCCTAAGTGAAAGGATGATGTGAATATTTAAATTTTTCTCCTCCCTGTATCAAGAAAGCATATAGGAATTTTCGATTGTTAATAAAAAACATTCATTGAAAAACAAATGGGAAAAAGATAAATTCTTGTTACTTATTTTTTAGAATGAATCTGTAAAATTTCTCCAACTTCAGTTGTGTCGCAATTTTCTAGTTCGATTCCCTCTAACTCCAATTTATTAGCTTTAAATTTTAGATTTTCAAGAATTAATACTCTTTCAAAGTTATCCTTTAATCCTATTACTTTTTTAATGATTTTAGCAGCTGAAAACATAGAAGAATAATTGGTGATCCGAATTACTGGCGCTGCAATAACTCCTCCTACCGACACAGATTGACCTTCACGTCCTTTGCTTGACCGTCCTACTCCAATAATAATATTTTCTTCAGCTATAATGTCTTCCTCAACGGTTAATGGTCCATTCACCTTGAAATTATTGACTTCTACATACCGTGCTTTCAATGGGCCATTTATTTTGATTTTTCCACCAATGATGCCATTATTGATGTTTACAGGGCCATTAACTTTGGCAGCCGCCTCTTTGTGACAGGTTAAAGATCCTTTTACAACTAGAGGACCATTCACCTTTAGTAATAAATCTATCTCTAAGTTCTCTCCTATTGAACAAGGACCATTAGTTTTTATCTCCGAAGCATAAAGATTACCACGAGCAACTAGAGGGCCGAAAGAGGTTAAAGGCTTAGTAAGTTCTGTATCATCAGAAAAAGAAGTTGGACCGAATCTCATCAGCATTTTCACCATAAAAATGATTATGTAATTCTCTTACATTTTTATTTTTATAGGTTTGCTTAATGGTAGTTCGAAAAGCTAAACCTTTTTCTATTTTTCCAGGGAATCTATAATTCCCTTTACATTTTTTCAGCATAATACAACCAATGACTCTAATCAGCTATATTATAGATTTAAATAGTTAAAATTTTAGATTTTCCTGATGAGAAAAGAGAATATCAATGTCCTAACTATAAGAAAATGTATTTGGCAGTTACTCTTGTTATCTCGCCCAGAATGGGGTTTTATTTTTTCCCAAGTGGCTCTAATGGTAGCTCTACTCTATCAACTACCAATCGGCTCATTAATAACAAGTTCCGTGTCAATTTTCCTATTTAGTATGGGCCATTTTAGCTTAAATGGATACTATGATAAACAAAGTGATGCACTGAATCCACGAGGCTTATCTCTTCGAAATCCTCTCACAAATTCCAGTCAACTACAAAAGCATCACATAATTATCTGGATAATACTAATTTGGACGCTGCTGATTCCTTTAAACCTAATAATGGTTCCAAATTCTTTATCTCAACAAAAATTGTTTTTAGGATTCATTACTTTTACCATAGGGATGACAGGTTCTATATTGTATTCAGTTCCCCCATTTAAATTCAAAGCTCGACCGATTTTAGATATTTTAGTTACTTTTCTAATAGTTGGACTATTCATTCCATTCTTTATTGGACTTTTAGGCCCCTCCACTCTTGTTGAGTTTAACCTGATAGGACTAGGTATTATATTGAACATAATATTAATTTCTGGAATCCATTTACCGACCATGTTAATAGACTTTGATACAGATCAAAAAATAGGGGATAAAACAACAGCTGTTTTCCTTGGGAAAAAAAAAGCACGATATTTAACTGCTAGTATAGTAATCATACGAGTGTTCTTGTTAATTGTCCTAAATCTTCATCTAATGAATATTGGTATTTTGATCTCTAATTGGACGCCTTTCATCCTTGGTATAATTGAAATTATTGCCGTTTATAATTTATTAAGTAGACAGGATCAAGAGGGAGCTTTATTACTGTATAGAACCATTATTATCACAAGTGGTGGAGGAGCGGTGATTTTTGGATTGTTATATTCTCCTGCTCTTCTTGTGGCATATGGACTGTGAAACAAAGGGGTCCAATAGACTTTATTCTGAGGCATTATAGTAAAGATCTATGCAAGATAACAAGATTTTTGAGACAAAAGATCAAAGCTCTTTTGTAGATTTGTATGCCAAATATGTTTCAGAACCGAAAGTATCCTATTTCAAACAGATTGGTTTCTTGTTTCTTTAAGTACTTACATCCACTTGTCGTGACAGAAAATGACGTTGATGAAATTCTAGGGAGGATAACCACAGCATTAATGAATCTTTGAATATTCATACACCAATATGAAGAGTGACAAAGTCCAAGGATTTAAAAATCATATCTCTGCGTTAATTCTTGATTGTGATGGGGTAATAGTAGATTCCGAGCCATTAAGCTGTGGAGCTTGGAATATAGTGTTTGATCAGGAATATGAAGTTGATATAGGGACAAGTTATGAGGCTATTATGGGCGGTACATCAAGAGAATCCGTAAAACATTATTTCAGCCAGTTTAATCTCTCTGGATCAGAAGAGATAATTCAGTATCTAATTAAGTTAAAAGATCAAGTATACTTAGAGATTGCAGAAAATAAATTAACCAAAGTCCCAGGGATTGATACTCTTATCGATCAAGCTAGAAAGCTAAAATGGAAGGTTGGCGTGGCCTCATCAGGTTCACTAACCAAAATACAATTCAATCTTCAACAAGTATTTTTAGAGGATTCGTTTGATTCCATAACAGGAGCAGAAAAGGGTTTACGGAGTAAGCCATTCCCAGATATTTTTTTAAAAGCCGCGAAACAACTAAATGTTAATCCTTCCGAATGTATTGTGATTGAGGATACTCCTGCTGGTATTACAGCTGCAAAACAAGCTGGTATGTATGTTATTGCAATAACAACTTCTTTTCCAAAAAACGTACTTGAGATTTCAGATCAAGTAATTGAGTCCTATGCAGATTTAGACCTCTCGAGTTTTACTTGAGTCCAAAAGAATGATGTCCTTCCAACATCATATTAATATGGTTTACGTGATTTTGATAAGCACAGATCAACTAGCGTATTTATACTCGCAGTACCAACACACATAACTGTATCAGCACCCCCCCAATATATCTTTACTTCCCCATTAGGTTCAGGTACAGCTCCACACGTGAAAACAACATTGTGAACATATCCTGTTACTTCCCAAGGATCTTCTGGTTGTAAAATCCATTCGTCACCAATACCAAGTAGAATGGATGGATCTTCCAAGTCATGCAAAGCAACCCCTAACCGATATACTGAGCCATCCATTGTTGGAAAAACTCCATGATATATATTCAGCCATCCTTTGGCAGTTTTTATAGGAGGTGCTCCAGCACCTATTTTCATTTCATCCCAGTGATACTTGACAGGCTTCATTATAACTTTGGATTTACCCCAATAGAGAAGGTCAGGAGAGTAACTTATCCATATACTCCAAGGGCTTATATCAGAATGGGGTCTATCAAGTTTTACATATTCACCATTGATCTTTTCAGGAAATATAACGGTATTCCTGTAATCAGCTTGAGTAATAAAAGCGACTCGATCCACAGTTTGAAAATCGATTGTCTTCGCAAGGCCAATCCTCACTCCAAATTTTGAATATGCAGAGTATGTAATGTAGTACACATCATCAATTTTAGTTATTCTTGGATCTTCAACACCGTATTCCTCATAGTCTTTGAAATACGGTTGTTCTGAGGGTATCATAAAAGGTGTTTCTCTTACTGAAAAATCGTACCCATTTATACTTTCAGCTATTCCAATTATAGATCTTCCTGTCCTTAAATGCGATCTGAAGATCATTATGTACTTATCTTTATATTTAGTAACCCCTGCATTATGTACAGTTTCAACCTGATATGGAATGTCGTGTTTAGTAAGAATAGGATTGTTCTCATACCGTTGTATAATATCATATTTTTTCATATTCTTCCCTTAATACCATCAATGAGGTTTTAATTTAACATTCAAAGGTTCTGTGTCTTCAATTTTTTCGAATAAATCCTTGACTTTTTGTACTTCAGAACTTGAACCACTTATTTCAAACACAGACGCTCCAGCACCTTTATAGACTCCTCCTGCGGCAATCGGATACACATTGACTGTTGCAATTGTGTCCATCGCTTCAATTTCCGAAAAAATTTCCCCACCAACAATAGGAAATAAGCTGACTGGTAGTCCACGTGCAAAATCTATTTTTCCTTGTCCTCCAAGTTCAGGTGTTATTTCAGTGACTGCAAACGGAATGGTTTTTTGCAGTGAGATCGGTACTAGAATTTTTATTCCCCTTGAAATGGCAATCGAATATACAGAGCCAATTGTTCCGCCCTGGGGATGTGCACAAAGAACTCCTGCGACCCAATCCGTACCTAAGGCGTTTCCACCTTTAATTATAAGATCACACGAATTAACTGATTCAGCAATGGGTTCAAAATTAGGTTTACCCTGCCGAAAAACAACCTCTGGTGTCCGTGTATCAGAATCTGAAACCCATAAAGTTCCATCAATAACACCTGCAACATAATTATCAATATCAATTTCGAAATCAGAATTTCCAGTAGCGTTCAAGAACTCACGAAGAATGAATGCGTTTGTTATACCTCGCCCAATCGCAATCGTTCCAGTCGTTAAATGTTGTTGGATATCAGGATGGTTCATTATTGCTTTAGCAATAAATGCTTTACTTTCCCATACGTTAAATACTAATTGAATATGCATTTTATTTCCACCGAATTAATAAGATATTGTTTTCCCCTTTTTTGGAATTATACACTTTGTGTTAGGAAACGCCTCTAATATTTTCTTACAAAATCCTTTCGGTGATCGCCACAGCACAATGCATTGGTACTATTCTAGGTTGGAGGGCTTTCAAATTTCTTAATTTCATTAATGGCACCTGTGGTTGAGGCAGTAAAGATTCCACTGATCGTTACTTGCAAACTCGGATATTCCAGAGAAAACATCTGCAGTTTCTTCATGACAATCACAAGTAGCAGAGTTGAATTCCATAGATATGATTTCACTTAAAAAATTAAATGTTTAGTGAAGTATCTCAAGAATTATAATTGAGACTCAAAAGAATATAAATATGTCAGTACTGAATGATTTGCGTATTGTCATTTACTTTGCTCTCACCTGTATCGTTCTTGTTATTTCTTTCTTCCCAGAGGGGTGGTTACTCTATTTTCTCGTGACAACTCCAGATTTAGGACTGATTCAGTATCTTTTATCACCATTTTATCTATTTTTAGCCTACTCAATTACTGTACTTTTCTTTGGGGTGGTACATTCGCAAATTGTTGTACGATTAACTTTACCTTTTATTATTAAGCCAGGAATTTATCCCCGCTATTCCTCACTTGGAAGATTAATCGCTGTACGTATAGCTGCAGACGGGATATTCAAATCTATGTTAAAAATCTACACAGCTCTTCCATTTGTGTGGGGAATCATATTGTTTCCTCAATTGATGCGATTATATGGATTAAAAGTGGGAAAAAATGTGTATATTACTACTCGCACATACATTGAAACTGCGGGACTAGTTGAGATAGGGGACAACTCTTTCATCGGATATAATTCCGTAGTGACTGGACACGCGAATGAAGGCACTAACATTGTTGTTAGTCCAACTAAAATAGGAAAAAATTGTATGGTGGGTACCTATAGCATAGTAGCGTGTGGTGTTGAATTTGGTGACAATTCTATTCTTGGTGCTAAATCAGGTGTAATAAAGGGTCAAAAAATTCCTTCATCTGAAGTGTGGATTGGTCTTCCAGCAAAAAAATTAAGAAATCGGGGAGAAAAAGGGTCAAACAATCGTTGGAAAGATACACAGCAAAAGCTCTAACATTCTTCTTTGATCGTAATGCTAAAACCCTTTGTAAGAAAAGCGATCTATTAGAGTGTTTATTTGTTAGGTTAAGTTAAAAGATTTTTGTGATTAAACAAATTTAAATCTTTTATTGGTGAAGACTATGGATGTTCAACAAAGACTGAATCTTGTAAAAAGTGTTGGAGAAGAAATTATAACCGAAGAAGAGTTAACTGAATTACTTAAAACTAAGAAAACCTTCACCGCTTATGATGGATTCGAACCAAGTGGTCAGGTTCATATTGCACAAGGTATTCTCCGTGCTACCAACGTTAATAAAATGATTAAAGCCGGGGGTCGGTTTAAAATGTTGGTTGCTGATTGGCATGCATGGGCAAACAACAAATTAGGAGGAAATCTTGAAAATATTCAAACAACAGGAGAATATCTGATTGAAGTTTGGCGTTTAACTGGTATGGATCTTAAGAATGTAGATTTCATTTGGGCCTCAGATCTCGTCCGAGATGATGAGTATTGGAAGAAAGTAATGCAAATTGCACGTAATTCCACACTTAAACGCATTTTAAGGACTGCTCAAATTATGGGCCGCAGTCAATCAGAAGCATTACAAGCATCTCAAATTTTATACCCCTGTATGCAATGTGCAGACATTTTTCATTTAGACAATGGAAATCCCCTTGATGTATGCCAACTTGGAATGGATCAACGCAAGGTTAACATGTTGGCTCGTGAAGTGGGCCCAAAGCTATACGATTCCAAACCTATTGTCATTTCTCATCATATGATATTAGGCCTTAACACTCCAAAGGAATCTTATGATAGTCTAGAGGATCGAGTTATGGATTTAAAGATGTCCAAATCCAAACCAGATGCCACGATTTTTATGACTGATACTCAATCCCAAATTAAGAAAAAAATTAACAAGTCTTACTGTCCAGAAGGAGTGGAAGATAATCCTATCCTTGATTACACGAAATATTTTATCTTTGAAAGCTTTGAGAAAATGAAGATTGAACGTCCCAAAAAATTCGGCGGAGATCTAGATTTTAATTCTTATGAAGAATTGGAACAAGCTTATCTAAATAAAGACTTACACCCTGCAGACTTGAAAAATGGGGTTAATTATTATTTGAATGAGCTTATTGAACCCGTAAGAAATGCTTTCGATAGTAATTCCAAATTACGTGAATTACGTGATGCGGTCATGGGATTTAGAATCACTCGATGAAGAGTAGATCTACTTAACCTGTTAACTGAGCTGAAAAAGCTTTCACTCTGAGTTCATCCATAAATCGAACTTTGTTCAGGATAGAAAGCATCTTCTGCTGGAGATCATTCTTGAGTAAGTTGGATATCTTCGTATTTTCAGATAAGTGAGTTTGGGAAAAAGTAGATAGATAAATGGACTTTGTTATTAAAAGGTCAAAACAGACGATACCTTTCTGCCACTCACTGGTTGCCATTAACATTTTAACATTTTCTTCGTAATCCTGCTCCGATATTTGTTGTTCTATAAACTCATCTAGTCTTCTTACTCTTAATTCCAATTCTTCCTCTGATTCTTTAGCAAACCAGATGTTTTGATCTAAATACACAAGGTCTAGTAGCAGTAATCCTTTCAACGCTAATTGTAACACTGGATAACGATAATTTTTCAATCCGTTTGGCATTTTTGTTAAAATCAGATAAATATCCGTAAATAGAGTGGAAAACCCCTCTGTTAAAGAAAAGTCCATATCAAAATCTGGTGTACCCGTGGGGGGTCCTTGTCTTCTTGCCAAATTAATGTCTTGTATTATCGAACCTGCCATTTTCCAATTTGAATTGAAAAATTCTGGCTCATTCATGACATTTATCCAGTACACTTCATCGGAATCTTGTGGAACTGCATCTAAGTCATGAGCTTCGCGTACAAGGGCCAATTCTGGAAAATTACTATGCCAAATAAGCCATTCAGAGAGATTAGTGAAAGGAAAAGGATCTGAATCAGTGAGAAGCGGTATTTTTGATCGTATTGTGGGTTTCATCTCAGATGTATGAATTTCTTGGTTTTCTCTATTAATATCAAATGATTTTTGATTATCTCCAACTACATTCTTACTTTTTAGGGGGATAAATTTTGTTAATTCGATCGTCCGATCCATTTCGATTTCTCGTCTTTGTTTTCTTGACATTCGAGTTGTTTTTTGACGTTTTTTAGTCAGATTCTTCTGATTTCCCTTTCGTTGCTTTTCTAATTGCTTTTTACTGCTCGTCAAAGCTTCCAGTAGAAGTTGTTTCGTTTGTGATTTTTGTTTTCTTGCTTTCTTCTTAGGTGGAGATTCAATTAATTTATGAGAGGGAACTTCAGGATAAAAATGTGGTAAGGTTAATGGTTTAAAATTGATTTTAGGAATTTTTAGTAATTCGTTGTCCGTAGATAGTAGTTGTGCAGTTTTACCATCAGAAATTGAGCTAGTTATGTTTGGAGATGGGCCATTAAGCAAATTCAATTGACGGACGGAACCTTCAGCGCTTACAGGAGAAGGTGGTGCTGAAGGAACATCTAATAAGAGTAATTGCATCTTTGGTGAGTTCTTTTTGGTGTAAAAAAGAGCCGATGTGACAAAAGATTCATAAAAATCATTTGAACTTATGATAATCTACTCCTAAGATCCACGAGTAACGAATAAGAAACGTTTATTTTAGTCTTTGGCTGAAACAAGTCAAGAAGATTAAATTCTACTTATTCACTTGATTATTATACTTATGGAAGTATAACACGAATCACATAAAGGATAATAATTTTTCTTCATTTGTTGGTATATCGTTGCTAGCTAATTACTCCGATCAACAGCTAATTCGTTTTGCCACAGTACTCGCCGTTTCAGTGAATATTGTATTAGCTGTCCTCAAGTTGATAATAGGTATTGTAATCGGCAGTACTGCATTATTAGCAGACGGGATTGATTCATTTCTAGATATTATTACCTCCATTTTTGCATATATAGGAGTTAGGGTAGCTAATAGACCACCTGATACCTCACATCCGTATGGTCACGAAAAAATGGAGATTTTCTTTTCTCTAGGAATCTTTGTACTGATTACTTACTCCAGTATACAGATCTTATTCATAGCAATCAACCAACTTTTAAGCCAACAGGAGTTTATCTTCAATATTTCAGGTTTAATCGTAGCGATATTCAGTGTTGGATTAAAAATTCTCATTTCCTACGCCATTTTAAGAGTCGGAAACCAAGTTCACTCTCCCGCTTTGATTGCAAATGCGAAAAATTTTCGAACAGATGTGTTTTCCTCAGTTTTAGTGGGAGTAAGTATGATTTTTGCTTACTTTCAGATTGGAATACTGGATTCAGTTATGGCAATTGTTATTTGTGTCTTAATAGGTTACACTGGATTAACAATTTTCTTTGAAGGTTGGAATATTCTCGTAGATAAAGCCCCTCCTGAAGAGGTATTAATTCAACTTCATTCACTTGCGATGGAGGAGCCAGGAGTAAAAGAAGTTCATTTAATTCGAGCTCGTACAATTCAAGGTGGAATTATGGGTGACTTGCATATATTAGTTGAACCCTCTCTTACTGTCCTTGAGGGACATAACATATCTGAAAAAGTTACTTTTCGCTTAAAGACGGAACTTAATGCTTCAATGATTGTTCACCTTGAGCCATTTGATGCGGAGGAAAGTCTACAAGAACTTATAAAAGACGGTTCTGAATAAATGAATCTATATTGCATGATCAATGTGTGACTCATCCTGTCCAGAATTCTTTTTAAAGAGTTGTCTGACAAATTTAGTCATGAATTAGAGAAAAACATGAACTTTTGCATCTAATGTCAATATTGGATAATTCAGGAAAAGTAAATATTTGAGTTCTTTCAAAAATATTATATTGTTGATAGTTCATCCTAATAGACACTGAGGCTGGTTTGAAAAAATAGTTCTAAAAGCTTCGAATAGCTCATTGAGCCATTAAAGAGAGTTAATTAAAAGTTTTACACCTTTGGAGTGGTCAATATGTCATCTATGGAGAGATTACAACCTCATATCGATATCTTGGAAAGAGTGGAGAAATATCAACGTAAAGCTGAATTTAATAGATTTTTGTTAATTTTAACTATTGCAGGATTTGTCGCAATCATTGGTGGATGGATTTCTTATGTTTTTAATCGATTTGTAGGAGTTGATCCAACTTTTTTCATTTTTGGAGCGACGGGAGATCCTAGTTTGGCCCCTGACAAGGAACCAATTTTGTTTCTATCTGTTTGGTTGGTATATCTAGTTCCGATTTTGTCCGCAATGACTTTCTCTACTGGATCAACAGGCATAATTAATTGGAATAAGGCCTATAAACGTATTGGTATTCTAGCGTTTTTCCTATTCCTTTTGGCTCATATTATTATAGTGCTTATGGGGGTAACAAATTCGAAACTAATACCTATAGTATGGGGAACACTTGTATGTGTTGGATTCATTGTATCCAGCCGGTTACTTTTCCTCGAAACTAATAATTCTAAAGTAAGAACTGGATTAGTAGTAATCGGAGTGATCGCTCTAATTTTGGGCCTTCTCGTAGCAATAATAGTCTCTGTTGAACTTGCACAATTATTATTTTGTAGCATTTTAGGAGTTATACTTTCGTTTTCAGGCATTATTAGCTATTATACCGTTGGTCGACTTCCCTAAAAAATCTAAATTGGTGATTGTATGAATCATAGTCCTCCCTCCTTAGAATCTTTGCTTGAGGATCTTTCTTCTCCAGTACATGAACCAGTACGATTAGGAGTACTAATGTTGCTTCACCTGAATCCCGTCCTAGCTTTTTCTACAATCCAGAAAGCATTAGGGGTAACTTCAGGAAATTTAAATACACATCTTGCTAAACTAGAAGATGAAGGCTTTATTTCTAAAGAAAAAGGCTTTGTTGACCTACGTCCTCGTACTCTAGTTTTTATTACAGATAATGGGAGAACGGCTCTTGTGGGTTATTCTGGACTGTTAAAACAAGTATTGATTACAATAAATCTCAGTGTTACTTGATGAAAAGAAGTGTTATCATTCAATCCTATTAAACTTATATATTAAAAATAGTTAATGATCGGAGAAGATAAACTCTCATGCGTACAACCCATGAATTGATTATTGGGAATGCTCAAAAAATGGATGAGGTGGAAGAAGAAAGTATTGCTCTGGTCGTAACATCGTGTGTATATCCTATCATTGAACTATGGGATTCTTTATTTGTTAAACTTAATCCTGCGATTGAATCAGCATTGATCAACAATGATGGAATGTTGGCATTTGAATTAATGCATAAAGAATTAGATAAGATATGGGATGAAGTCTATCGTGTCTTAATTCTAGGAGGAATTGCGTGTATTAATATTGGTGATGCTGTTAGGACAATTGGTAAAGATTTTGGATTGTATTCAAATCATACGAGAATAATTGAACATTGTACAAAACTCGGGTTAAACGTACTACCTTGTATTTTATGGAAAAAACCTACTAATGCACCTAATAAATTCATGGGGTCAGGAATGCTTCCACCTGGGGCCTATGTGACGTTAGAACATGAGTACATACTAATATTTAGGAAAGGTGGAAAACGCGAGTTTAAGACTGAAAAAGAAAAACAGAATCGTCGAAATAGTGCGTTTTTTTGGGAAGAACGAAATAAATGGTTTTCAGATACGTGGGTTTTAAAAGGTGTGAGCCAAGTATTAAAGAACACAACTACCCGAGAACGAAGCGCAGCTTTTCCTTTCGAATTGGCTTATAGACTGATTAATATGTTCTCAGTCTATGGGGATACCATTCTAGACCCATTCCTTGGTACTGGAACAACTATGGCTGCAGCCATGACAAGTGGGAGAAATAGTATTGGTATAGAAATTGAGGAGAATTTCAAGGAGACGATTGTTAACAAGCTAAAATTAGCTGTTGACCTGTCAAAAAAGCGAATTAAGGAAAGAATTACCAACCATCTCAGATTTATTGAGAATAGAGAGAAAACAGTTGGAGAATTGAAATATGTGAATAAACACTACAAATTTCCTGTAATGACCAAACAGGAAATGCAATTATATTTCCCAGAAGTGAGAAAATTTACCATGGTTTCCGATAATCTCTTTGAAATTAGTTACGAGGATATCCCAACCTGATATTTATGGATGTCGAAAGATGTAACAGAATGCGTATTAATCACATCAATTCTCGTTACGGTGACTAGTAAATTGTGAATTAACACACGTAAAGAATTATTTATCCATGAGGAGAATTAAAAGTGACTAAAGACAAAGAAAAAATTGAATGGTATCATGATTTTATTGATAGAGATTATAAACCTGGGGAGGACGAAATAATAGCTCTTTACTACTTCGATAAAGCTGATGAAGTATCAGTTGATGATACGATCGGAAGATTAGCTTCTGAATCATCAATTGGGACATGGACTACTCTTGAAACTCTCGATGATCGCATTTTTGGTATGCGTGGGAGAGCATTTTCTAATACAGACGACATGGTTAAAATTAGCTATCCACTGATTCTCTGGGAAATGAATAATGTCCCTCAGCTAATGTCAGGAATTGCTGGAAATATATTTGGTATGAAAGCTGTGAAAAGTCTTCGACTCGTTGATGCTACACTCCCATTAGATTATGTGAAGAGCTTTAAAGGTCCAAACATGGGAACTGAAGCGATTAAGAAAATTTTTAAGAGAAAAGAAGGGCCATTACTTGCTTGTGTTCCCAAACCAAAAATTGGGATGACTGTTGAACAACATTGTCAAGTAGCATGGGATGCATGGACAGGTGGAGTGGATTTAATCAAAGATGACGAAAATCTCACTTCCCAGTCTTTTAATAAGTTTCAAGCTCGAGTTGAGGAAATGGCCAAAACTCGAGATAAGGCCGAAAAAGAAACCGGGGATATTAAGGACGCCCTAATAAATGTCACTGCAGAAACTAAAGAAATGGAAAAGCGTACAAAGCTTATCCATGATCATGGTTTTAGATATTTTATGATCGATGTTGTTACCACAGGATTTTCGGCGGTTCAAACCTTACGTGAAGTAGCTGGTGATCTTGATATGGCAATACATGCTCATAGAGCAATGCATGCAACATTCACCAAGCACTATACCCACGGAATTAGTATGTACTTTTTGGCCAAATTGATGAGACTTATCGGTCTTGACAACCTGCATATTGGAACAGTTGTCGGGAAACTAGACAGTCCTAAGCAAGATGTAATTGATATGAAGAATCTTTTATTGGATCAGGAAATCACTGAATCAGATGGACGTAAGTTAAAGCAATCTTGGGGCTCTATCAAAGGTACTTTACCTGTTGCTTCTGGTGGATTACATCCAGGAGTATTACCGGAAGTTATGACCGTTTACAATACGTCTGATATGATCTTACAAGTAGGTGGCGGAATTCATGGTCATCCTGATGGTACACATGCTGGAGCAAAAGCCTCTGTGCAAGCGCTTGAAGCTTGGCGAGAAGATATTTCATTAGAGGATAAGGCTAAATCAGCTCCTGAATTAGCTAAAGCATTAGGCAAATGGGGCTATATTCGGCCCATTTAAGAACATTCAAATCTTTTCCTCCCCTTTTCTATTTTCAAGCGAATATTTGATTCACTAGGGAGCAAAATTCAATATAGAGAGCGGACTTCTCAATATTATTTGTTCCTGATTTGTACGCCTCTAATAGAGAATGATAATACCACTTTTGTTTATTTTTCGGTGCATTAAATCGAGACCATAGGGTTTCACCAAATTGCTTATGATCTCTTACCATATCTGCAAGATTAGCAACTTTATCTGCACAACTTAGTATTTTTATTTCATCAGATGCCCCGATTAGGGAGTCAATGGTATGCTGCTTTCGTATTTGCCATGTTTTTCGACGATCGGTATGTTGATCAGTTAATGACTTTGGTTCAGAAACAGCTCTGACCAATGAACTAACTCGTTCCCCGAATCTATGAGTAAGTTGGTCATAGGTAACATCTTCGTCTTCCACTACATCATGAAGAAGAGCTGCTGCTAGTAAATCCTCGGCAAGAATAGATGATCTCAGTAAATTTATAGTCACTGCGAGAGGATGAGTTATGTATGGTATGTTTGTGGCTTTTCGTGTTGTTTGACGATGGGCCTGGTAGGCGAACGCAAAAGCTTGTACAACCAGATTATTTGACATATTGAATCCATATCCTCCTTTCTATTTCTATTTCTGGAGTATTTTAGAGGAAATAAGGTAGCTGACTTAAATTATTCTTACTTTTGGTACATAACACCCATTACTAGATTACATCTTTAACAGAAATATTTGATAAAGCCGTTCTGAAAGACTTACCCAAATAGGACAGCTAGGAATAATTTGGAAAGATCATTCTTAACTATCTTTGGAGCTGTTCTTCCTGATTCAGCGACGCGAGCCGGCATTAATGCAGGTCTTACCGCCTCTCCACAGGCGTTTAAGGTCTCCGCAGAACTCTCGGCGACAGGAAAGACACATGACTTTCCTGATTG
>DXJL01000012.1 GCA_019057635.1 Candidatus Heimdallarchaeota archaeon | reverse complement strand
TGGAAAGCTTTTTTTGAACCCAATCTCAGTTTAATGAAATATTTACGTAGAACGATATCATTCTTACCTGACAAAGCATGGAATGAATTATTCAAAATTGCCAAGACAACAGAGATGGGGGAAAGCCTGAAATCAACGAATATTGACTTACATGGTTCTGGAATATTACGTTACGCATTAAAACCAAAAGTAATTTCTAAGGGGTTAACATTGACCCCTCAGATGTTCCTCAGTTTCCTTAGAGGATTTTTAAATTGAGTTATTAACTTGATTGGAATCGGTTCTCGATTTGTTCTATAGATTTTACTAATTCTTGACTTTGCTTATGAATTTCTTTTAGACTTGCAATCATTCCTAAACTATGATCTTGATATGAGGAAAGAAAACTCGTAAGAGGGCCAAAAAACGATTGAATTTGGTTTAGTTGCTCTAACTCTGCTTCTGCAGTTTTAAAATCACCATTTGAAATCCTACTTTCTGTAGAAGTGACAAGATTTTCAATGATAGAAGTCATTCCCTCAACTATCGGTTTTACCTCATTATTTTCTGTGGATTCAAAGGGGGTAACTGCCTCTCGAAGATTCTTTTTCAAGATACTTAGTTGACTTATTAATTTATCACCTTTTTTCTCGGATCTGATGGGAAATATAGCCATTCCAAGGGAGAGAGAATTCTTATTACCGAGAATATCAGCAAATTCGGCGAAAATAGGTATTTCAATAGAAATCTCCTCATTTCCTTCTCCAGATGGACATACAAGCGTAAATTGTCCTTCAGAAAGTTCTTTTGGTTGGAGCTGTTCCTTAAAGATTTGGTTTTGACCTGATACTATAGTAAGATTGGATGGAATATTTATTGAAGCCGTTACATTGAAGGCAATCCCCTCCCCGATATTCTCGAGCTTCACTGAAAAAGGAAAATTCTCACCAAATATTATATCGGTATGATAGTGGAACATTGCTTTTACAGAGGGAAATTTCGTATTTTCCATCAAGATCTGACGTGTTAAATCAAGAGCTCTCTTTATGCCATCCACAAACATAGCTGCGGGTTTAGCAGTCATTAAATACTGTTCTGTAAAGTCTGAAGCTTGTCGCAATAATTTTGGATTGGGATTGGACTTATTTATTGCAGTAACTAAGTTATAAGGAATATAAAGACAAGCAGTTGCCGCCTGATTATTTGAGAAATCATTAGCCTTAATAAACTCGTCAAGATGGTTATTAACATCCCAATCTCCAGTTATAATCCTTAACAAAGACGATATGGTCATACATGCTGCACCCCCGATCAGATCATCCCATGTGATGTGCTCTTGAGAAGCATTAGCCAATGCTTTCGCAGATGAAATTAGCCATTGAAATTCGAGATTAGAGTCGTTTAAGAAGTTCTTGATAACTTGAGAACCAGAATAATACTGATAGGCAGCATTTTTGAATTGTCCTTTTTCATCTAATTCCTGGCCATACATCTGAATAAGTTGGACAGTTTCTCGTGCAGCTTTAGTCCTTTGGATTGAATCTTGTATATCAGTAAGAGATGCTAGCGCAGTTTGAACATCGTTAGCACTATTAGATTTGCTCAAACGTTCAAAAAGCTCGTTTACAAATGACATGTTATTGTTTCTCCTCTCTAAGTTTGTAAGGTGTGAAATGTTATTCATAATGAATTGATTTTAATGAAATGAAAACCGAAAATGTACTAGCTAAAAATGGTAAAAACCATATTATTAATGCTTCTAAATTTTGTGAGTGTTTCTTTCAATATTAATCTCTATTTTCTTTGTTGAATTCACACATTCTCACTACTAATATAATATGAATATCAATACATGACTTAATATGTCGAAAAAGGAGTAAACAGAGTGGAAATCATTTTCGTTTTCGGTGATCTCTCTCTATCTCAAGATTATAAACGGGAAAAATCCTATACTATATGCGAATACGAAAGAATTCTCAAGTAGTCCCTTCGGTCAGCTCAAGCGTGTCTTGCTCTGTCCTGCCGGATAGGGAATGTGTGCGACTCATCCCGTCGTGACTCTAAAAACCTGGATAATTTCATGTTTGTCCGACGAATTAAGTAATGCTTCCTCTATGTTAATACCAACACACAACAAATTTATCCTCAGAAATTTGTAATAGGAATTTTTTTGACATTATATTTTTGCTTTCCATTTCTTTATTCATAATAGGCCGAATATTAAGTAGAAAAATCGTTGAAGCACTAATTTAAATCGGTTTTTTCTCTCCTCATACAAATTCATTACGTGGGAAATTTTCTTTGGTAATTTGCACATCTTTAAAAGAATCAGACCATTTTTACGTTACTTGATTGAAAAAACGTTTCTATTGAATTTCTAATATGAATTAAACACGATTCCTCAATCAAAACATACCTCAAAGAGATAGAAAAAAAATTCGGAGGCTTATGCTTGGTTTTTTTCCTCAGCAAAAAGGAAGTTGAAATCCCAGATATTCTTAAGAAGGACCCTGCAGCAAAAAAGGCTTACAAAGAGATTTTGGAGGGGTTGGAAAAAGCTCTAATATTATATATTTATGATTCAGGCCCTTACCCCCCTGATGAAGGAGCTCAAATCTTACCCTTTACTGATTTAGCAAATTGGGCTGAACAAGATTGGAAACTTCTTTATCCAAAATTTGAAAAAAAGAGATGGATAGTAATCTACGTTGCTCGAGGAGGGTTCCAGTTAATCGATTTAATTGAAAATAAGATAGATGATTTTGTCTGGACATATTTCAAACCCAAAACAGAGGCTCGCGATTTTGAAGATGAAATTATCTTTGAAGACTACCATGATCCCGCCTTTGAAGAAAAGTTTGCTGATTATATGGATGAAAATGTTTCAATTCTGTTTGTTGAAGATATTATATCAACAGGCGAAAATCTTGAAGCTGCATTTGATTATACGATGGAAGTTGCAGAAGAATATAATGTTGAGGTAGGCGATGTTGTTACTATTGCTTTAATCTCCCGAATGAGGAATCTTGGAACTATCCCGATATATGGTGTGCAGACGGATATTCAAATCGATCTTCGATGTTCTTGGGGTAATGATCTGCCTGATCGGATTGATGCACGGGATTTTACCGAAACTAAGGAATACGTGGATGATCATTAGAACTTCTTTCAAAGTACATGGTTGTAAATATTAAAAGAATAAATTTATCGTGTGTTTTTGCGGAATAAAACTAGACTTATCGGTTTACATAATACAACGGGAAAAAATTACTTTTTTAAATAGGAATTTCATATACTAAATGATTAGAAATAATGATGTATGGATCAGCAAAAGAATTGTCGAATGCGCAAATGACATAAGGAAAATGAATAAAAATGATCGATAAAGTATATATTGAAGCCGCTATAGAATCCTTAGATTTAGTTCTTCAAAT
>DXJL01000117.1 GCA_019057635.1 Candidatus Heimdallarchaeota archaeon | reverse complement strand
ATGTATTCCTTGGTCTTGAAGTGTTTTAAAAATACCACTAATCTTAGCTTTTACTAATTGCATTCCTGCATAAGACATTCTCACAGTTCTGGATGCTAAAAGAGCCCACAATCCATTAACAAGATTTTGACTGATAATATATTTACACCTTACATAGTTTACTCTTGAAGAGTATCCAGTTCCTAATGTGAACCCGTGGCTTATTAAGTATGGATCGCCAGTTAATTCTCTCCGAGTCATCGGAGTGGCAATTTGTCCATCGTTCCAATAGCTTCTTTTCATTAAACTTTCTTCTTCTTGAATTCCCATGTGTGGCACTGCAAAAGTCATTGTAGTATGAGGATGTGTTCCTGCCGTCATACCTAAATATCCTGCTGCCATATCGTGATTTGAAGAGCTTGGTTTGGCTTTTATTAATGCGACATCTTCTCTGGCTCCAATGAAGTTTTTTAACTGATCCCAGTAAACGCTATATCCTATTCCTGATGTTTGCACATCTGTATTGCCTGGTAGGGCATAGAATAAAATACAGTTTTTCCCTGCGATTGCGTTAGTAAATCTCATAAGATCGTCGGATTGAGTACCAAAGTAAGTATTAGGACTAACATAATTTAACTTAGTCCTAGTATTTTCGTATGCTACTGCCATCATGTTTACTGCGAAAGTTTCGATTGTTTCGCTTAGACTTGCTGTTGAACTACCAATTCTGAATGAAGCTGTTACTTTACATCCTTCTGCTGGAGGAACATCGATTGTAACCCCTGATAATCCATTAAGAAAATTCAGTTGTCCATTCCATTCTCCTGCTCCGTCTGTTAATTGTGTAAATCCCATTCCTACGCTTCCATCTGCGTTATTGTACCAAAATCCAGTTAATGAAGAATCTGGATAATATCTAACTCTTTCTGCTCCATACCATCCTAAAGGAGGTTTAATAGGAGTTTCATAGATATAATCAGTAATCTTTTGTAAGGGTACATTTTCGTAAATATCAACTGAACCACTTACCATTGCTAAAATATACAATGTTGAACCTGGTGTTGGTGTTGCAGAGTAAAATTGCGCAGTTGATTCATATGCTTGACTTGATGCTCCGAACCCTGCGGCCGCTAGAATGGTGCTCCAATCATCAGCTGTAGTAGCGTAAACAGTTGTATCTGCTAAACTAGCCTCTGATCCTTGAACTACTAAGAGACAATTATCCCACGGGACTTCTGCTGCGGCTGGTGTTTCCGCATCCCATATAATTGTTAGGTATTCACCCACTAAATATCACTCTCAAATTGTTTTTATTTTGTAATAATATATAAGCCTTTCTTGCTCTTGATTCTTCTTCTTCTCCTGGCTCCAATTCTCGATACCATCTAACATCTGTTCGTAAATAGAGTGTTATCTCGTATTCAGCTACTCTCGTAGCTACATCTTGTTTCCAATTTGTTAAATCTTGAATTGGTGCCGCTAGCTTCCTATCAACGGAAGCATTGTAATCTATTAATATTTGATTCCAATAATAGAGTATATGTTTTCTTATTTCTATTGCCGCCCATCCTGCGAAGTCTCTGCCTCTAACTGCTCCACTATTGTGGTATTTATTGGCATAGACAGTAATAGTTACCATTTCTAATTCACAGTAGGCATATTCAGCACGAACATCGTCTATCCTTCCTACTATATCAGCAAAGGAAGGAAATAATTTTCTTGATGTTGCGATAAAATCTACTGCTATATATGGTAACTCTCTTGGGCCTGCTTCTCCTGCTCTCCACACTAATATATTGGGATCCCATCCCAGATAAGTAAAATCCATAGACTGTATGTCATTTATTAACTTTCTGTGGGCTTCCTCAATCAATGTCAAGTCTTCTTCTCATCTCTATTTCTGCGTTCTGAAATCTTACTTTTGTTCTATAATCTATAATATTTATAACTTTATACTCATTGCCATTCCAAACTACTCTAGTTTTTCCTGGTATCATATCAACCTTAGCCATTTCAGTTTTTCTGACATGGGCAAAAAGTTGTTCGTATGAATATTGTCCTTCTTTACGCGGTTCCCTGTGCCTGTTATCGTCAGGCAATATAAGCATTCTGATGCTTTGTGATGTTCCATCGGTAATAATTGCTATCCCTCCGCTTCCCCTAATAGGAGAACCCTCATTGAGAACTGTCACCGTTTCCTCAAACATTTTTTGTGTTTGGAACATTTACCAAGGCCCCTCGTCATCCCATTCTGTATAATATTCATATTCCAATAATGCTACACCAGTTAAGCCATCATATTTCGATTCAACATCAGCGATAGATTTCTGGGCATTTATTAAATTCCATCTCCATCCTCTTGATGTGTCGTCATAAGCTATTCTAGGTATTGGATATACTGAGCCGTATTGTAGAAAAAAATCATCACGGCAATAAGCCTCTACATATGCGTACGCCATCATCCTATATGTCTCATGCGGTAGCAAACCTTTGAACGGATCGCTAGCTCCCGTAGCGAAAAAGAACATAGGTTGCCATCTTTGAAACCCATAGGTGACTTTGTTTAGTTTTTGTAAAGCTACATCCCCCGTAGACCAAGCTAAGTCACCTGTATAACAAAGCATTTCTAGGCAAAAAACAACAGCGGCTGACCATAAAAGGTTCAGCTTATCTGTAATATTTCGTGCTCTACAGCCATGCTCGATTAACCAGCCATCTATCTTGGCATTGACCATTTTCAAGAGTCGATCGTCGATTCTATCCTCGTCAAATTCTTCGTTGAACATCTTTACAAAATAAACTATGTCGTCCTTCGTAGTGTATTTTTCTTCGTTCGACAATTATACCATCTACTGCATTGCTAATTGATCTAATCTAAGAGCATTTGCAAAATCTTGCACAACAGGAGTTACTGAAATAGCTACACTGTTTTTAATTTCCAAAGGATCATGTTCCTTCCATTGTCTGGTGAACATTTCAGTAGGACTCGATCTTTGTTCTTGATGAAGTCTGTGTGTCCAAGCGCAGGCTGTATAGCCTAGTTGGTTGTTGGTAATTAAACCCCACTCCCATCTTCCACTTGCATATTCAGATGTCATCATGTCAATCTTGTTTAACCTAGCCCAAGTTTGTCTTAGGTAGTCACCGCGTCCTGGGTAACCTTCTCTATCAGTATTGATACCTGGAACTTCCTTGTAACTTTGTCCGACTACACGATTAATTGCTAAACCTTGAATTGCCGCCCCAAGAACTCCTTGTGTGGTGTCCTTGATTTGGATTAATCTGTTTAACAATCCGTTGTTGTCTTCCATTGATCTTGCTGTTACACGACCAATTACTAAATTTGTTGCTTGTTCACCTGACATCAGTTCAAATCTATCCTTAAGATAGTTTAAATCTGCGAAGATGTTTGCTCCTGGCAGTCCCCATTGGTTTCCACCTAAGTTTGCGTCAGCAACTCCTCTGAATGTTCCAGTTCGGACATTTGCATATCCTTGTCTATCAGTTGTTTGAGTAGAGAATGAAGCCATTACGACTGGGTCTCCATAAACATAACGGGTTAAGGTATATTCGATTGTTCTATTGACGAATCTTACTAATTGCCTATCCATCATCAAGCGTTTGGCTTGAATTACTCCATTTTCGAAATCCTCAGCGAATTCCTCCATATCTTCAGCGTACCCATTCTTAATTGTTCTCGCATTAAAGGTAATTCCTTCAATGTGTGGTGCGCCCATCAATTCGATTCTTTCTCTGGGATCGTGAAATCTAGCCATTCCTTGAGGGTCGGCTAGCCATGGTAAACTAAAATGTTTCTTTGAACCAGGGCCTGGTGCAGGTCTTTTAGGCATGAATCTTGTGAACATTGGTGCCCATTCCGCGTCAAAAAAATCAATAGCTTCGATATACCTTCGGTATAACCAAGTAGGGATTAGTGCGGGTTCAGTTAAGTTGCTCCATTGAAAACTCATTTAGAGCACCTCCATCTGTGGGTTTACCCAGATTAAACCTGGTGTTTGAGCTAAAGTTTCCTGTAGCCATTTTCCAAGTGTGAAGCCAGTTGAAACTCCTGGTGCATTAACTGATTGAGCGCCTCCATCTGCTGGAACTGCTTTATCGTTAATTTGTGCTTCATAACCAGTGGCTGTATTAACAACAGGACAAATTCCAATTGCCATTACAGTTATTTCTCTTGGCCAGTAATAATCTGGTCTCATAATTTTCTCGTCTGCTGTGGCACCTGTCATTACTGACCTGATGTCAAGCGACACGCCTATAACCTCTTCAGCGCCTGGTGTAACATTATCGTAGGATTTGATTCTCCTCTTGTTTATTGGGTTTGCGACATAACCAGTGGTTGTGTCTAATTGCATTGGTTCTCCAAGTTCACAATCAGAAAGTTCATCTAACCAGAATCGTCCTTTGCTCAAGCTTGTTGTATGCTCTTTGAAAAAAGCTGTAAATCCTTGTCTATAAGCCATTTATTCTATGCACCTCTCTTTTCAAAAAATTCTTTTGGCATATTTGCGAAAGCCTTTTTGTCCCTCTTTACGGTAGATTCTTTAGATTCCTCTAATTCCTCATCTCGCATTAAGGCACTTCCAGCAGTTGTTGCCAAATCTTCTGGGACTGCGTGGGCAGATTCCTTTTCAAGCTTTTTAATTCTTGCTTTAAAATCAACCTTTACCTTCTCAAAAAGTTTGTCATCCGCTAAAGCACTTCTTGCCTTCATCTCATACAATTCTTTCATTTCTGTTCCATCAAGCTCAATAAGAGTATTGAGTAATGGTTCAATTCCTTTGAATTTCATATCATTTTCCAATTTTGCGTTCTTGGATTTCAATTCGTTCAAAGAATCTTTGAATTCTAAGAGTTGATCTGCAATTTTATCTTTTTGGGATTTCTCGGTTTCAACTTCTTTCGTGGCTTCCTCATATTGCTTTTCCAAAGTAACGATCTTACTTTCGAGTTGTTCCAAAGCTTTATCCTTTTTCGTTAGCTGTTTTTCTAACTCCTGAATCTCTTTTAAAACTTCTTTTAATTTTTCCTCTTCAGGCATGTTATCACTCTCGTTTAAGATATCTATTACTTTACATTCATCACACGCTGGTGTTGGTGTTAATGAATGTTCTATTACATCAAAGTGTACTGGGTCTTTATCATCGCCATATTGTCTAAAGCGCATCGAAATTTTTATCGGTTCATTAATCTCATGTCTTTTTTTGATTACCTTTCTTATTTTTCGATGGTCGTCAGTATGACCGTAAACTTGATATTTGGATACTATTGATCCATTATCAACATTGGATTCCAGTACGCGTCCGTAAATATGAGTGGACTTATAATCAGGATTGACTGGATGTTCGTGTCTCCAGACCAAAGGTTTGCCTGGCGAATCTTTACTCAGTCGTCCCAAACCTTTTTCACAGACAAAGTCTTTTGTAATTGACCTCGCTAGGAAAAAGAAATCGTCATTCTCCTGCTCAATTTTTTCCAATGTAAAATCGATGTTATAATCTTCCACTCTTTATATCACCTTATTACTAGTATTATATTTTTATTATTTATAAAGTAGTCCTTTAAAAACGCATTTGTGAATCAAAAAAGTATTGGTTGGTCATCTCTTTAATATCCATCTTGGCGGCATCGAAGGACAATTTCATTCCTCTGTCTATATTACCAGGACAAAGGGGTGTACGACAAGACATAGTAATTGCTCCAGCCTCGTAGTGTGCTGAATACATCTTTTTTGCACAAAATTTGCACACATAAATAGTATCAATTGTTTTTTTGCGCCAATTTTTGTCGGTTGCCCATGAATCTTCCCATCCTTCAGATTTTTTCTTAACCATATCTCGTCTATATTTAAGAAACTGTTCAGAATCTATAAATTTATCTGTTCTTTTATGTCCCATTTAATCACCTTAAGTAAATGATTCTGCTATGTTACGATATGTTTCAACAACAGCATTCATTAAGTCGTTCCAAGCTAAGACCATAGTTGCTTTTAAAACTGATCTTCTTGCTTCGTGTACAGGCCCAAAGTTATGTGGCCCTGCTCTGCTCCATCTTGTAGTTGCACTTGTTGGAATTGAAAAGTGTATTCTACCACCAATAAATTCTACAAGCGTATTAGCTTTCATTACGCCAGTCCATTCGTGAACTGGTACTCCTGCGGATAATTTTATTTGATAATAAAGAGGAGAATAAGGAGGGCCAGCAGGTGGTACTGAATTGCTTCCTATTAAGCTCCTCATTATAGCCGCAGTAGGAACTGAGTAAAGCGTATCAAGATCATTAACATATACTCTGTTCCACAATGTATTTACGATTTGTTGCGCAGCATTACGAATAGCCATCTGTCTAGGCCGACCACTCATTAATTCCGCAAGAAAGTCTATTGCACCTTGCAATGACATACTAATTCTAATACTCAACTATAAATTTGTGCTCCTTTTTGTTTTTCCCTTTTTTCGGGTACGATATTGTGTTTTTCTAAAACCGCAGTTAAATCAATAACTGTATCATCTAATTCTATTAAATTCTCAAATATATACTTTAATGTTTTCGCTATGTCGCCAATCGAAGATCGAAGTCCTGTGAAACATTTGTGAAACGATTTGCAAGTTTTACAATCGTCGCATCCTTCTAAATCGTATGCTAACTTAGCCATCTTCTCACAGTCTTCTGATATTTTTTCGATTAATGCTCTTTTTTCTTCCATCGTAATCAGCTATATTATGTATAATCCATTCTAATCTTTCACACAAAATACTAATACTGTTCTGAATAACAGTTAATATATCTCCTTTAAAGTCTTTTTCCATGGCGTCGTAAAAGTAAGAAAGAGTGTAATTGTATTCTCTCTCAATGTTATTAGCCATCCAGACTACAAATCCTAAATCCACTTCTCTACATCCTAAGAGTTCGTCTATAACTGCTCTCTTAAAATCAATCTTTTCGATCTTCTCTTGATTGATAATGTTCCATAAGTCTTGTTTGAGGGCCTGTTTGATTCTGTCCTTGAGTTTGTTTTGCAAGTGCTTCAACCTTTTGATTTTCACTTTCAGGGAGTTCGTCTAAAAATGCGAATGCACTTTGAGCCGCCTTCCTCATTTCGTTTGTATCTTTCCATAAACCAACATTTGCGCCTAGTTCAATAGAACGCATTAGTTCTTCAGTTGTTTCGAATCTCAATGGACTAAAGTCAATTTCTAAATCCATTGGTTCTACATCGTTAATTTCATTATAAGGTAAAACTACTGATGCCCAGAAGTTCGTAAGCATTAATTCGTATTCTCTTCGAATACCTTTTACAAATCTTAGCCATCCTTCCTGTAATTGTCTTGAAGTTGCTAGTTCTGAACCAGAGGCTTCTCTCTGACCCATAGAACCGAAGATAGTATACATTATTTGCTTGTCAAGTTCTCTTATGTACAATACATAAATCTCTGAACTTCTTGCTGTTTGAGTTTCTAATGTCTTGATGTCCATTTCTCCAGGGATAGCTACTCCACCAAAGTTGGTGATTTGTCTTATGAAGGACTGTCCATTATCAATAGCGGCTTGCATTTTGTGTATGTCGCTTGGATAAGTGTTTGTTCTTGGATCCCCAACTTTTAAGACTACAAATGGTGCCCAGTGTTTTTGTGAGTATTTTCTCATAAACCATAATATCCATCTTTTGTAAACGATGTAGTGTAACGCATTGGCTATTGGTGGTTTGTGAAAATAGTCTCCGAACAACATTACATTCGGTTCGTCTGGTAAATCAATTGCCATTTGTTTATATCCAGATTCTGGACTTTCGTAAAGAGAATAATTCTCTTGTAATATGTCTCGTCTACCTGGATTGTATAAAGTATTACCCCATTGGCTACTCCAAATAACTTTACTGGTGTCTTCTTTTCCAGCTTGTCTATAAAATGCTTTTTTAGAACGATGATAGCTATATTTCATAACATGCTGAATAAATTTCCTATATCCCATTACTGGATCGACCCTAACCTCAATTGATTTCGGATCGACTCTTTGAATGTCTACATTAGTATAATCTCGATTATCTTCATCTACTCTCCAGAAAAATTTACCATATACTATGGCATCGTACCAAGTATTTCTGATAAAGTCTTCTATAGTTTGCCTTTTAACATTAATTCTTCTATTCCATTTTTTAATAACTTCAACTGCTTCTGGTCTTTTATCGCAACGGACTCTTAGTCCATCTCCTATGATGACTGCCGCTGTGATTTCGGTGAAAGATACAGCAATAGAATCGTTCCAAAATCCTTCCTCAAGATTTCTAAAAGTGGGCTTAATCATAACTTTTCTTAAAGCCCGTAAATCTTCGTCAAGACTTAAATCACCGCTTCCTAAATGAGCAACAATAGCCTTGCTACTAGCAGCGTATTCCTTTTCTGTGTTTTGCTGTTTTCTTATTGGCATTTAAAACCATCCTTTAAAAAATTCATCTAATTCCTTCATTATTTTATCTAAGAAGGTTGTTTCTTTCTTTCGTTGTAGTTCCGTAAAATCTTTTGGCATTTTACGAAGGTCTACGATATGGAATTCCATTACACCCATTCGTGGTCGTGGTCGTTTTATTGTGATACTTCCTGGTGGTAACACTATACAAGGCATGCCATCCACCCATTTGATTTCGCAATTATTTTCAGGTAAAGAGTGATCCTCCTTCATAATTCTCCTCTAGTGGTTTGTATTTTACGCCTCTAATTTTTATTTTATCTACCATTGTAGGTCTCCTACGATGTCCCCAACAGGATAGAGCTAATGCTATCACGCGGTCGTCGTGAAAGGTTTGAGTTCCAAACTTAATATAATCGCTTCCTGCTATGTCTTCGCATTCAAATCTAAGAAGTTCTTCTCTCAAATATCCCATTTCTACTTCTGCTGTTGGAGGTATTCTAATCATGCCTCTTTGAAAAAGAGAAATAAGATTTCCTACTAATTCTGGTTTTGATGTTCTTGATATAATGTATCCTTTTTGATTATTTCTATTGTCGAAAATTTGAGTTTTGACTGGCATTCCATTTCTTCGGATTCGTGTGATGTCTTCCTCTAACATTTCTACTAGTGGATCACCCATACCTGTGGCATCAGGTACTACCCAAACGGGGTTAAAAACTTGTATTACTTTCATTAATTTTTCTCGAATGTATTTATAAGTTTTATGTTCGTCAAATTCTCCTGCCACGGTCAATCCATAATCGAGAATGATTTTACCTGTTCTCTCGTCTCTATGAGTGACATAGAAACACGATGCGTCGTGCTTGCGGCCGTAGTCTATTCCTAATACATAATTAATTTTATTACTAGCTCTGAATAAGTTTTTCAACTGAGTGTTAGTACAATTTTTAAGCCATTCTGATAAGAATACCATTGATGCGTCAGAAATGATTTCTCCTAGATATTCTTGTCTTGCTGTGGGAGACCATCCTGCTTCATCTAATAATTGTTTAACATATTTTGGTTTACGCAAGCCATCGTTCCAAGGATCAACATAAGGTACTGAGAATTGTCCTACGCCGTAGCGGTAGTCTTTCTTTCCGCAAAATGGACAATTGTGCATTTCATCTATTGGTATTTTCCCGTGAGGGAATCTTTCAACATTAAAAGCGGCTTGAGGGAAGTGTTCGTTACAATGATTACAGATTACTGGTCTTGTAGCTAATCCTTTGTCGTAATATTCAATGAATTTTCCCTTAGGCCCTTTTGGCGTGGAAAGCATTATCCATCTCGTTCCGTGAGTGACGGTTGGCATTGCTGATTGAAATATGATGTTTTCGTCCATCAGAGCGGCTTCGTCAATAAATAAGAAATCGTATGTGCTTCCTTCTATTCCATCAGTACATGGCCAACACTCTACGAAGCTTCCTTGAATTGTTTCCAAGAAATCAACGCGGAGGGTTTTCTTTATAACATAATCCCAGAAGATTGAGTTCTTTAGAACTTTCTTAATCTTATTAAATAATTTGCGTGACTGCTTTTCAGTAGCCGCAATAATACCTATTTTACATCCTGGTTTTAAGAAGAGTAAAGCATCTGCCGCGTAACCGCATCCTGATGTTTTGCCTGTTTGACGAGGCCAAATCATCACGACACCTCGTGGAGGTTCATCGATCTCCCTAAAATCAAAATGACTCAGGGGAAAGCCGTATTGTATTGAATCTATTGCGTCCTTCTGCGGTTGAGTTAATTTAACGAGCTTTGTAGTGTCGTTCTCGTCAGGGAGGAATTGTTCTATAAAATCTACAGCCCTGAAAAGAGAGTTCTCTATATCTTGTAGCTCTTTGATAGCTTCCACTTTTCAACCATCTCTTCTCTTTTATCAGGGTCAGCCGCCAAAAGTTTCATAATTAATTTGGCTTTAATTTCTAGTTGCTTCTTTTGAGCCTCTTGCGCAATCTCGCCTCCGCCCAGTTTCCACATGTCGTTTTCGTAATGTCTTGCTTCAGTAATCCACTTTAGCAATTGAGGATGAATGTGGGTTCTTTGTCCGATTCTTGTGCCTTCGTCGTCCTTAAGTTGTTCTGTGCGGGTGTCGTGAGCTAGTCTTTCTATGACCTTCTCGACTCTCTTGTATCCTTTGTCCATAGCGATAGCTATTTCGTGAAAGAGAGTGCGCTCTTGTTCTTCTTTGACCAATGGGTATTTCTTTTCCTGTTCAACAATAGAGTTATTTTCTTCCATATCTATACTAATGAATATTGTTAAAGTTTATAAAGGTTATGTTTCAGAGTTTTAAAATTCTGAAGGTACATGTTTAAATTTATGTAATGTATGGGTGGTGTAAAGTTAAAAAAAGGTGATTAAATGAAAGTTATGAAAAGGATTTGTATAGAGCTAGACCAAGAACTTTATAAAAAGTTTCGAAAGATGATCATTGACGACGATACCAAAATGGCAACGATCATTAGATTTTGGATAAGAAAGTATGTGGAGATGAATTACGAAGGATGAAACAGTTAATTACGAGAGTAGATGACGACTTACACGCTCGATTTAAGGGGTGGTGTGAGGACAGTGAGATTTCTATGCAAGCTGCGATTAAGGGTTTTATGTCCTCGTGCATCGCTACTGGGATTTCTGAACCTAAATTCAGTAAGGGTTTCTTGAGATTGTTTCCTTTCAAACCGCACGAGGTTTTACTTAAAAACGATATGGAACCGCAGAAATTCCTACGAATGTTAGAAGTTTTAGAAGCAAACTTCAAAAATACCTACAAAAAGCCGTCAAATAAGGGATTTTACGACTTCTTAATGCGATTATTACGGATATTTGTGGCCAAAAAGTTGTGAATATTCTTCGATTTTTGATGATAGCATTGAGTGATTTTTGACTATCGTGCTATCACTACTTCTCTTTATATACGAAACGAACAGGGTATGAGAAGAAGCGAAAGTATAAGTTTCATATTCGTATGATGGGGTATATACTAGGGGGTTATTAAGAATTTGAAATAAATTTCAGATTCATAAAAGTCTGAAATTGTGTGTTCAAAAATATATTTTGTGTGTAGGTTCAGCACGACTCGCCTAAATTTGTTGTAACAAAAGAATTCTTTGTTACAAAAAAAAATCTTTTGTGTGCTAAAATCTATTGTAATCCCTACTAGCACTAGGATATGAATTGGGGCTTATAAATTATAAGTAAATATCTATTTTTACTTATAAAATATAAGTAAAATCATCATTTTGCTTATAAAATATAAGCGATAAATATATATTGTATGAACGGTACTACTGTAGTGAGATGATAGTAAATAGACTTCTTGTGATCGATCTTGATCTTTTGATGATCGAAAATGATCAACGAGCTAGCGAAAAGCGCTATCAAATGATTAAAAAAGAACATAGAGATGATCGATAAATGGCATCAAAATATGAGAAATTGATCAACGGTAGCTCGCAAAAAGCTACTTGGATATCATTTTCGAGAGATCGTCAGCTGAAATTGATCAATTATATGATCAAGATCGGCTATAAAGACGCTCAAATTCGAAAATTGTATGTATCAATTGATTCATCGAAGCTATCAGATCAGATCACGCTAGTAGGAATTATGATCATTAATGAGATCGAATTCGATACTAAAATGTCTGAAAATGATCTTCGTGATTTCATTATTTCGAAATGGGATGATCTAAAATCTACATTCGAAAGTAAGAAAATCACTAGGAGTATGATCAAGAATGATCAATCGAATTATCGTTTTTCGATAAAATCATTACTGATCTTAGCCTCGACTGACGCGAAATTGATCAAATATCTGATCGATTTAGCTGATTGAATGATCGAGAATGATCAAACTAGTGATCGAAAATGATCACAATCTAAATAATTTTGTTATCTTTTTTTTTGTAATTTTGAACACAAAAATAAATTTTTGCACACCAAAAGATTTTGTGTACAAAAAAAATCTTGGCTCGTTTTCTATTGTACTCCGACTTTTGTCACTCCGAATTCTTGTTATATTTCTTATTGTAAGGTCGTTTGTTGTACTCCGAATATTGTGAGGCGCGACGATGTTACAAAAGCTCGAACATAACATCAGATTCTTTGTCGTACTCCGAAGAACATAGCGTGAAGAAAGATTGGACGCTAACCCTTAACAACACATTTTCTTATAATGTTTCGAAATTTTCGAACATCATGTCCCTATATTTACATCACTCCGACTTGTACTAAGTACATTGTCAAAAAAAGCAAAGATTTAAATAGGATGATTGCTATAGGTACTATGTAGTACAATAAAATAAAATACAAACAAAATCAAAATAACAATAGGAGGAAAACAATATGATAAATACATCAAGAATCAGTTGTGATGATTTGATTGTAAGCTTGAAAGAGAACATGTCTCGTCTCAACAAAGCAGATCAAGAACAAGATTATCATCATATTTTGTCGTTTTTGAACGATTGTCTTGGAGATATACGAATGTTATTAGATAATCACATGAAAGAACTATTCCAAGAAGAGCTAGAACAAATTCAAAAAGCATACCAAGCGCTAGATGAATATTGGACTATAATCAAGCCAGCATTTAGGAGGTAAACAAGATGAAGAGAACAGCTCAAGAAGCCATGAACGATCTATACGACAAGATGAAAAAGAGACAGCCCTTAACTAGGACAGAAGACCTAGCAATAACAGCAGAAATAGGACAAGCAATAAAGAAGGCCAAGGTCTTCGAATATGACAAAGCGGAGGATGACAACGATTACTAGAAGTACAAGAGTGAGAGATGATAACAAGAAATTCAGAAGACATCATCAAAACGACAAAGGCGAGAACTATGGTATCAATCATACGAGACAATATCATTCAGGCAACAAGAGTAGAATGAACAATCCTAAATACGAACAAGAAGACGACAACGGTAGAATATCCGACAGGGCTAGATTATTAGCCAAAGTAAAAAAAGCAACAAAAGGAGGTGAATAACAAAAATGGTGCTAATTTTGGAAGATCCGAAACGAGAGTTCGGAAACAAGCATTTCGAAGGCTACATCAATTTTAGATTACAACATTCATTCATTACAACACTTCATTCAATCCAACAAGGACATAAAGATGTCCTCAACGAGTTGGACGCTATGATTCAAACAGCCGATTTTATGAACAAGATGATGACGATGGAACTTTGCGATGATTGTCCACAAAAGAACGATTGTGATCAAAGAGAAAACAAAACTTGCGATGATGTTGTTTAGTTTAAGAATATTGTTAGGGAATCTGAAACAAAATGGATTCTCTAACATTACTTTTTTTTTGAACAGAACAACACGACTTTTATCGTACTCCGAAAAACAACGAACAAATCGCTGGTTTAAACTGGCTTGTTCGATCATCGGATTGTGATTAAAAAACAAACGGAGGTGAATTACAAAAGATGATGAAACAAATAACAAACGACGAGTATGAAATCTTACAACAATTCATACTACGACAAGAAGAGATGCACGACTACATTTACGCTGTTGGTGTCGATCCAAAAGGATACTTTACAATTTCGAGATACCACGAGATGACTACAATCAAAGAGATACCTGAAATCGAAATGGATGTTATGATGAATCAAGACAAAGCTGATTTCGTGAACAATCACGCAGTCATACATATCGACGCTGACAAGAATATCCACTTATGGAGGGAATAACATGACAACATGTCCCTACTGTGGTAAGAAAATCAGGCTTGGAGATATGTGCTGTTCCAAATGCTTCGAAGATAACAGAGAAGATTTCAAGACAGGAATGATGTATCAATTGTCTCAATT
>DXJL01000116.1 GCA_019057635.1 Candidatus Heimdallarchaeota archaeon | reverse complement strand
CAAAACAATCGTCTGCTTTTGCAATAGCTGTAAAAGTGACTGTTAAGATTAGTAGAGAAGTTATGAGAAGAATTTTTCCATAAAAATTAGAATTTTTGCGATTTTTCATATCTATTACGTCTTTTCAGGGGTTTCTCCAATACATCACTACCTACAAAGATTTATATTCCTCCCTGAAAGATTTTCGTAATTGATTGACTTTCTTTGCCCATGTCACTAGTATGTATTCATTAATCGTAATTTCGAAAGCAGTAGAATCTCCGAAAAACGAAATCAATCTGAATAAATAACTCGTGATACTATTTTACCAAATGAGTTTGTGATGCTGATGGTTAATCAAATTGTGGTAGATACTTCTTATGCACTTCAATGTAATCATCGAGCATTTGCTCAGCAATCGATAAGTCTGGAAGCATTAAAGCGAATGCTTGGAGAACTGGTTCTCTATCTCCCTTGATAGATGCGGTTGTGATTAGCTTTGCAATTGAGATTTCCCTCTGACACAGAGCTGCAATAGCTTCGGGCAACCTACCGACTTTCATCCCCGAGACTCCAAAAGAATTTACTAGAGCGGGAACTTCTACAATGGCATCATCAGGAAGATTCGTGATTGCACCTTGATTCGGAATATTGACTGCTTGTTCGTAAGCATTTGAATTTGTGAGTAATTCCCCAATAATTGCGTCTGCTCTTTCAGAAGGATTGGGTTGAATGTCTAATTCTCTTTTACCTGAAACAATTTCATTTATTCGTACCCACATATTCTCTCGTTGAATTTTCCCCCGATTGAAGTCATATAATTGAATGCGATATTTGTCCCAATTTTCCTTTGAAAATGTATAGGGAAGGTACTCTGCGAGATGACAGTCCCCAGGAACTGGTAGCAAACCATAGATGTCGTACATGTGTTTAGTTAGGGGTTCAAAGTTGGGATAAACATATTCTGCCTCTTGTCGTATTAAAGGATATAAATCTTCCTTTGTATCCAATCTACGCACATCAAGCATCCATGTAAAGTGATTAAGTCCAGCTGCTTTTATGTCATACTCACCAGCTGCTTCGACTGCAAACTCAGACATTATTTCTTGACTTTTATCTGTCCATTTTACCTCAAAATTCAGATTTTCAGTGATACCTAAATCGTTTGCCAGATAACGGCCCAATATACCGTAACCATGCCAGATTTGGTGACATAATCCAATCGACTTTACTCCCACGTGTTCTGCGGCATAACCGATTCTAGGTACTGGGTTAGTAAAGTTGATTAACCAGCTATTCGGGGCAAGATCATGAATATCATATAAGATAGGCATAATGAATGCTAATCCTCTCGCAGTATGGCCGAATGAACCCATTAAGCCATTCTCAGCATAGTGGTAAATATCATATTTTCTTGCAATCTGAAAATCCTTCAGCCATGTTTCCTCTCGATCAATAGCCACCGATAAAATAACATAATCAGCATCAATCAACGCCTGTTTCCGATCAAGAAAGGATTCGATCGTTATGTCGGAGTTCCATTCTTGCCTCATGAGCTCCCCTAGTGTATTTATTGTCTTCAAATTCTGCTCATGAATGTCTACTAGTTTTAATGTAGAATTTTGTAAATCCTCATGAGCAATGATGCCACTTAAATTGTCTAAACCAAAGCTTGCACTACCTGCGCCAATTATTACAATGTTTGCAGCGGAATCCAATGGAGAACCTCCAGTTAAGAATACCTGTAATTAATGATTTTCGAAATAATTTTTTCTAGAGTTTAATCTTTCTATAGCATAATCTATTTTTCTGGATATACAAAGAGGCCGATACCAAGAATGAAAAAGCGAAGAGAAAAAACCCAAAATATTGCTACTTATCCTTGAGAGCTCTTTTAAGGACTTTTCCAACAGTTGTAAGCGGGAGTTCTTCTCTAAATTCATAAACACGGGGTTTTTCATACTTAGAGAGATTTTCTGTAGCAAATTGTTGAATACTTTCTTTTACTGTCTCCGTGGCTTCAACATCTTTCTTCAATTTAATATAGGCTTGCACAATTTCGCTTCCAGGGCGATCTGGATCATCCATGCCTATTATGGCCACCATTTCAATATCTGGATGCTTTGTCAGCACATCTTCTACGTGTACAGAGTAGACTTTATAGCCAGAAACAATCAACATATCTTTTACTCTATCAACAATTTGTATATAACCCTCTTCATCCATCACACCCACATCCCCTGTATGTAGCCATCCATCAGGTTCAATAGTTTCAGCGGTAGCTTCTGGTTTGTTGTAGTATCCTCTAGTTACGATAGGACCTCGAACTAAAATTTCCCCAGGCTCTCCTGTTTCAACTGCTTCTCCTGTTTCAATATTTATAAGTTTCAATTCTGTATCGGGAAAGGGTAATCCCACTTTACCTACTTTCTTCTTACCAACTATTGGATTTGATACACAAACAGGAGATGTCTCCGTCATTCCGTAAAGTTCCATTACTTTGTTGGTTGCTTTCATCTTTGATTCGAATTCTCGAATCATTTCAGCTGGGAAAGGAGCAGCCCCAGATATGTAGACACTGACATTATCCAAAACTTCATCAGGTATTTCCTTAGCTTTCGGATGATTCATGATCATTCCAAAAAGGGTGGGTACATTGGCTACAATTGTTGGTTTATGCTTAATCATTTCCTGAATAACAGAAGCTGTATCTCGTGGATTGGCAATTAATACTTGAGATCCTGCAAGCCAAATTGACGCTGACATGACTGTAAGTCCAGCTGCATGAAACATTGGGAAAGCTGACAAAGAAACCGTTGTTCCTGGCTTCAAATTCATCCAGTTAGCAAAGATTGTGTATTCTGCATTTAGATTTGCATGTGTAAGCTCAGCTCCCTTTGGAAAGCCAGTTGTACCTCCTGTATACTGAAGACAGGCTAAATCTTGCCCCGCGTTTATCGTTACGGGTTTTACATTTGGATTTACTGACATTACATCTGAAAATTTGATTACTTTTTTCCCTGGCCAGTCAAAAATCTTCCCATGGGGAATTTTACCTAATTTTTTACCGATAAATACCTTTAGTTTGCTCAATCCCATGTATTCCGAAATATTTGTGGCAACAATTATATCCAATGCGGGAATCTCATCAAGCTTTGGGGATAGAACTTTTTCGTACACCGCGTCCAATGTCACCATGACTTTTGCCTTACTGTCATTTAGTTGATATGCGACCTCTTTGGCACTTAATAGTGGATTGAGACCTGAAGCTACACATCCAGCAAGTAGAGTTCCGACATGAGCAATTATATACTGTGGACAATTGGCTAAACTAATAGCTACTACATCCCCTTTTTCTACTCCGTTTTCTTGTAAAAATGTGGCAAATCGTTTCACGTTTTCTAATAATTCTCCATACGTGATTTCCCTTTCCATCATCCAACAGGCAATATTCTCTGGAAATTTTGCCATTTCACGCGTAAAAAGTACACCAAGGCTTTCTTTCGGATAACTTTCAGTTTTTATGTGACTATCCCACGATTTCATCCATAATTCAGGGGTAATTTTTGTCATATTCAGCAATCCTCTTATTATTTGTAGAGCTACAAGGATCCAATTATAATGTAATTGGATTATAAGAATTGCTACAATAACAGTTGATGGAATATGGGGATTTTTTACTACCAAGCAAGCTCATTGCCTTGCCAGTCGTAAAATTTTCCAGTCTCTTCTAGCGTTAATGAGTCAATAACTTGAATCATCCCTGAAATCGAATCTTTTTGTTCAATAGGAGCACTCTGTGTTCCCATCCTCGTCTTAACCCAACCAGGATGCATCGGTATAGTAATAATTTTTTTATCACGAAGAGCATTCGATAGTAATTTTGTAAACATATTCAAAGCTGCTTTACTTGCACAATAACTAAAGTTTGTGGTATTTTCTCGCGCTGAAATGCTACCCATCCAACTCGAAATATTGATAATCTTAGTTTTCTCTTTGAATAGCTGGGAAAATTGTTCTGCAACCAAAACCGCTGAGATAGCGTTCACATTGAAAACTTCAAGCATATGATCAGCATGTAGATCACCAAATTTCAGTTCTCGTTTTCCAGTCATTCCTGCATTATTGATGAGTATATCCAGTCCTGAAACCTTCGATTTTACCTTGGAAAACGCTTTAATTCTCGAATCACTGCTTGTTATATCCATTGGAACAAGAGTAAGAAAATTTAAATATTTGTTTTGCAATTCTTCTAAGTCTGATGTGTCATTATTTTCTCTAAATGTAGCAACAACCTTTTCTCCCCTATCCAAATATTGTCTGACAAATTCCAATCCTAGCCCGCGATTAGCTCCTGTTATTAAGATTTGTGCCATTTGATTTCATTTCCGTGAATTCTGTTGAAGTATTTTAAAGAATCTTATTTTAATCTATCAACCTCAGTTTCGTAAATAATTTTTTCCCTCTAATTATGCAAATTAAAGTTGAGGAAGAACACTATCATGCAATGATGAGCTATTTTGTACGTAATGATTTGCAGAAAATTGTCGTCACATAGAGTTCTTATCGTATACATTGATTAACAGAGAAATATTATAGTAACTTCTCACATTTTCTGTGAAGAATGACCTTCCAGATTTTTACTTTTAGCTAAAAGAGATAAAGAGAGAGGTAAATACTTTTTTGTCTTTTTACATTTGGTTCATTGGAGTAATTTTTTTGACTAGAGAAAAGGAAATGACCTATACTGCTCCTAGTTGGGATCATATACAAAATTTAAGCTTCGAGCTATATATGATGATCAAAAAGAGTAGCTTCAAGCCAGATATAATGGCTGGAGTGTCACGAGGAGGATTAGTACCTGCTAGAATTCTCTCAGATTTATATCTGTCCGATAAAAAAAAAGTAACACTGGCAATAATGCAAATAGGGTTTTATTCTGGAATTAATAAAACAAAAAAGGAACCTATAATTTATCAGGATCTACCCGGGCATATATATGGGAAACGGATCCTTTTAATTGATGATGTAGCAGATAGTGGCGTATCATTACAGTTTGCACTTCAATATTTACAAATGAAGAAACCGTTAGAGATTGTTGTTGGAACTCTTTACTATAAACCATGGAGCCTTCTTAAACCTCAGTTTTATGTTGAGGAAACGTCAGCGTGGATAGTTTTTCCTCATGAATGTTTTGAATTCATGAATGATGTACTCAAGGATCAAAACATGAATGCTCATGCGTGTAAGGAGTTTTTTGTCAATAAAGTTGGTATAAATGAACAGGTTGTTAGGAATTTCTTAAAACTTAAGGAGATTAAAGAATGAGTGTTGATGTGGTTGTAGGAGGCTTCTGGGGAGATGAAGGAAAAGGAAAAATTATCAGTCACCTCGTAAACAAGCGAAAAGCAACTATTGTGGCTAGAGGGGGAGTAGGCCCCAATGCAGGTCACACAATTGTTGTTGATGGAGTCGAATACAAATTACGAATGATTCCATCCGGAATCGGGGGTAAATTCGTGAGGAAATTATTAATCGGACCAGGTGTACTGGTTAACCCAGAGGTATTTCTTGAAGAAATTGAGAAAACAAATATGCGTGGGAAAACCTTTCTCGATCATCAGTGTGGGGTTATTAATGCCTCTCACAGAGAAATTGACATAAGTGACCCTCACCTTTCAAAGAAGGTTGGAACCACAGGTTCTGGATCCGGACCTGCAAATGAAGAAAGAGTTCGAAGAAAATTAAAATTAGCCAAGGAAATCGCGGAACTCAAACCATTTTTAACTGATGTGCCTGGAGAAATACACGGAGGAATAGCTAATGGAGAACCTATTCTACTGGAAGGCACACAGGCTACCTACTTATCGCTTTTTCATGGAACTTATCCATATGTCACTACAAAGGATGTAACCGCTTCATCCATCTGTGCAGACGTTGGTATTGGTCCAACTGTGGTAACAGATGTAATTCTTGTATTCAAAGCATACGTTACAAGAGTTGGTGAAGGTTTTTTACCAGAAGAGCTCACTGAAGAAGAAACTATAAAACGAGGATGGACTGAGTATGGTACTGTGACCAAACGTCTTCGTAGAGCCGCTCCTTTCAATGTGGAGCTAGCAAAAAGAAGTATTCAGTTGAACTCCGCAACAAAAATAGCCTTAACAAAAATAGATATCTTATTTCCAGCGGATCAAGGTAAAACTGAATTTGATAAACTATCTGAAGGTGCAAAAGAATGGTTGACTAGTAAAGAAAAGGAAATAGGAATGCCCTTTACTTTTATTGGTACAGGCCCCGCAGAT
>DXJL01000115.1 GCA_019057635.1 Candidatus Heimdallarchaeota archaeon | reverse complement strand
GGTGGACAATCATACGACTCTCAGCAACAAGTCTTACCCCAGGATATCTTTCTCTGAATGTAAAGATGGATAATGGTGAAGCAATAAAATCCGAACAGTATTGCTTAGATAACGAATTAGTTAGTATCAAGCTTGACTCCAATACTGGTGGTATCCTTTCTCTAACTAATGTTTCAGTTGCAGACAATGCAAATTTACTAATGGGTTCGAATAGTAATTTGACGAAGGCTTATGAGGATATATCCGATATTTGGCCAGCTTGGAATCTCACCCCTGAATACTGGAACCACCCGATTGAACTATCTAATTCACAAGATGTACAAATCTTTCTACGTGATGCAGGCCCCATTTTTGCTACTATTGAAGTACAAAGAACCTTAGGAAATCCGAAAAATTCAGTCACACAGCGTTATACTCTTTTTAAGGGACGAAAGGAAATTTTTCTTGATTACATTGCCGATTGGCAGCAACCCCAAGTTATGTTGAAAGTGGGGTTACAATCAGCAACTAATGCAAATCGTTGCACAACTGATGTGATGTTTGGGGCTATAGAACATAGTACAGTTCCAGAAACACCCGCTGATAAAGCACGATTTGAGAAAATTTGTCATAAATTTTATGATTTAAGTACGCCCTCGAATGAATGGGGGATTGCTACTCTTAGCCAAGATAAATATGCTTTTAGTGTCACAAATGGTGATAGCTCCCTCACAATGCTACGTTCTCCACCTTATTTTCCAGCTTCACCCGAAGCCTGGGTTCATGAAGAACGAGCTAAGAGAAAGGAAAAATACGGTACAGAGGTACCTGAGTATTCGGGTCTTGGTCCACTTCGTAGTCAGTATGCTTATCTTTCACATAAGGGAGGTTCACTTCTTACCCATGATGAAAAGCCCAATCCTGTTGTTCGACGAGCTGCAAAAGAGTTTAATCAGCCTGTGCAGCTTCTCAAATTAACTCCTGAAAGACATGAAGAAAAGATTCAGGTTGATGGAAAATCTCTAATAAAGGTTGAATCAGCTTTCGCAATGCTCTCAGCTCTAAAAATGAATGAATGGAAAACAAATGGGAATTTAGTAATTAGAATAGTAGAAATATTAGGAGTCGGTGGGAAAGTACAGGTAAAATTTAATTCAATTATTCAAAGTAAGATTAAATTAGTTCGAGAAGTAGACTTACTTGAAAGACCCATCTCAGAAACTACAATAGAAAAGGAAGATTCAGGATTTACAATTACTTTAACCCCATTTGAGGCAAAATCTATAGAATTAATTATCTATTAGAACAAGAAGAGCAAAAATTCACTCATTCAATTATTTCCAAACCAAGAATGCCTGATAATATAATTATCAGTGTTCGAAGGAAATTATTGTTAATTTTGCCCTTTTTTCCTCTATTATTCTCTTTTCCTCTTTTAACAGGTTCAAAGCCTGGAAAAAATATAAGTTGGCCAATTTTGATTCTTTCTTGAGAACCAATAATGTCATAGAATCATTATTTCTTTGTAACACATCAATGATAATACTCTTATTTTCAGAAAGCTGTTGATTCTTGGCCAAAAAAATTCCCCATAAATTTGGTAAGATAAATCCTAAAGAGCTTGCATCAACTTAGATTTGTCAATAGTGGCAACTCCAATGACTTTATCTGCACCCCCATAATATACAAAATGCTTGTTTTCATCGTATTATTGTCCATAGACGGAGAATGTGGTCTATTCACTACCTGCTTTGGTAATAAAGGAAGATGAATAAAACCAACTATGACTTGATTTGGCAGACAAAATTGATCATGCTATTGTTGAAAGAAGTATGACGACATACTTTCTAGGAAAATTCATTATAGATATTATTCGTATATCTTCTAAAGGGTACTAAAATGACTTCAGCAAAACCTGAATGGGATATTTATGCTAGAAATACAATGAATCCGATAATTCAGGCGCATTACTATTTTACTGTATGGAGAAATTATAGATTATTATTACATAGATTAAAAATTCCACGAGGAACGCTCCTCGAATTAGGGTCTTCAACAGGCCAAATTTCTCTTAGATTGTCTAGAATGTATAATTTATCCCCGACTTTAGTAGATACATCGGCTCTTGCACTCACAGTAGCACGTCAATTTTATCGAAAAAAAGGAATTATTCCTATTATCATTAAAAGAAGTATTTTCGAACTAAATCTAGGTCAAAAATATGATTTTGTTCATTCACATGGCTTATTGGAACATTTCATTGGTAAAAAGCAGCAAAGGGCTATGGAAATACATATTAACCATGTTAAACATGGTGGATGGTTGATCTGCTGGATACCCAGCCCCGATATATTTTATCGTCTTAATCGTTGGTATCTAGAACAAACTGGCCAATGGGTTTTTGGTTTTGAAAAGCCTCTTACTCTCAAAGATGTTTTATCGATTTTTTGTCAAGAAGAACTAATTATCCGAAAGATTCGTCATTTTCCAGGATGGATTGGGGTAACCGCTCAACGACAATGAACTCAGATTCTTCGAATATTGATCATTTCACCTTAAAAGCCCAGTATTCCTTTCAAGAATATCACAAATACGAACAATTGGGCTATAGTAATGGTAAAACCTTCATAAATATCTAATTTTTGATCGTCAGTCATTGAGGATTTAATCATAAACAGGAGTAACCACGCAAATCCAAATTGTACCAGTAAGAAGGGGACAGGTAGTTCCCCTGTTCCCTGTACATAATGAATTAACGGGATCCCCTGGAGGCTATTTCCTTCTATACCAATGATGGCTCCTATATATGAAAATAACGAAACTAGTCCAGTTATTAATAACAAATTTTGCATTGTACCTGCAATTAGATTACCTAGGCCTAATTCAATACCTCCTTCGTGTTTAACTGCTAATAAAGCAATTGCATGCTCAGGTATTGAAGCTGCTGCACCAATAAAGAACGCCAACTGAAATTCATTTAAAACAACCTCTTCTGAATGTTCTAAAAATAGTTCTACCGATGAAGATATCATTTCACCTGCAAAAAATATCATTCCAAATGCTAGGAGAAGTGTAAAGACTATAATAGAACGTCCTCCATTTATATGCTCAACAGACGTTTCTCTTAAAGCATTAAGATCACGACTCTTCAAATTATGACGAATGATGAAGAAAAGGTAGAAGAGATACACAAGTACAGTAATTACACTTGCTTCATAGGGAAGATGTGGGATTGTCCCTTCTCCAGTCATTGCTAGTTCAAATATTTCAAGACAGAATAGAACAATTCCATAGACAAATATAGATCCTACTATTACAATAGCAACACGTACTATTGGAACCTCAATGTCTATAACTTCCTTAGGAATGGTTATAGGCTTTTTACGTCGAATATTTCCAAGCATTACTAAAATACCCAGCATTAAGATATTGAAACCAGTAGCGATTATAATAAAGGCAATTGCAAATTCAACCTTTCCACTGAGTATTGCAAATCCACCAATAACCAATTCAGGTGAGTTGCTAGCTAAGGAGGATAAAACCCCAGAGACATAGGGAGTTAAACCCATTCGTTTACCGAATATTTCAATTCCTACAACCGCTTTTTCAGAGGCTAGAATCGCAATTATTAATCCTACAATCATAAATCCAATTAAGTAGAGTGTGGGTAAAGTGGTTTTAGTTAACCAGAAGATTATAATCAGAATACCAAACACTGGAAAGAGTATTTTATCACGAGTACCGAATTTCATTTGCTCACCTGACCTAAATCTATTGAATAAGCACAGATTTCATCTGAAATTATTAATTTTTTTTGGCCAATTGAATCTCGATAATATTGTAGTTATGCAGTCTGAAGTGAGTATCTTTCATCTCTGCTCCTCAATGTCGGAGAAAATTGAAGGTTCATCTTCAGGATTGAAATCAAAGAAGTCTTCAAAGTTCAAAATTCGAGCAACCCTACCAGTTTTTCCGTGTATTGAGGTCGGCATCCGTAATAATCGACGTAAATCTATAGTTACTTTATGATCTATCCGAGGAGCCCAGCGACGCAAGATTTCATCGTACTTATTTACACGAGCTAAGCTCAAGTTGAAACTCCGAGCAAGATTATCATCCACGTTTCCATCTTGATGTTTCAGCTGTCTTATTGTATTTGTAGCTACATTCCCACTCAATCCAAGTTCGACTAGATCCTTACGGCGAATATTCTTTAAATAATATCTAAATATCGTAGATTCAGTCCGCTTGCGGAATTCATATTTTAATTGTTTTCTCTCCTGTACTCGTGCTGTTTCATCCTCCCCCTTTATTATGGAAAGATAATCAATAATGGACTGCCGCTGATCTCGATCAAGATCAAAGGTATTAGAATCGCGTACCCATCCATGAACGCCGCGTCGTCCTGAAAATAACCAGATGATATCGTTCATGCCGAAATCTCGACGCAAGGTCTCATCGATGAGGCTAATAGAGACATTTATCAATTGCCAGCACCGTAAACATACTTGACCAGCACCAGTACAATCGCATACATACTTACGAACGGCATCATAGTCGTTTATATCAATATCAAAGACTAATTCATGTCCTATCCACTCTAATGTATGGATAGGTCTTTTTCGGGAAGGGGGATTGTCATAAACTGCCCCGATATAGGCATCGGTTGGACACCGGTCTATTAAGAAATCTTGCAGATCACCTGGTGTTTCAAATGCGATATTTCTGAAAAATTTCCCATTTAGACTCACAAATCCAAACTCTCGAGTAGAAAATGAAGAAAAATCAATAACTTGAGTCAGAGTATCTACATCAAATTCTGTTGAATAATAATCTCGAATAGCTATTCGACGTTTTGACATATTCACGATATTATCTCCTACTC
>DXJL01000114.1 GCA_019057635.1 Candidatus Heimdallarchaeota archaeon | reverse complement strand
TCAAGCTGATGCTGATGATAATCAATTATGATTTGGGGATCTTTCAGTAAATGTCCAGTCAAAATTGCGACAATTTTCTCTGACGCTAGGATTGTTCCCTCATCTACTAACTTCTTTATGCCTGCTAACGTCGAAGCGGATGCTGGTTCACAGCCAATTCCCGCACCGTCAATTAATGCCTTCGCATCCAAAATTGATTGATCAGAGACGCTAGTAGCTACTCCGTTAGTAAATTTCAACGCTTCGAACGCTTTTGAATGACTAACTGGATTACCAATATTTATTGCTGTTGCTATCGTTCGAGGATTCGGTTCAGGGTCATATTTTCCACTTTCCCAATATTTTACGAATGGTTCCGACCCTTTTGCTTGTACCGCTACTAGGCGTGGTATTTCTGTGATTAATTCTAATTCTTGTGCCTCTTTCAACGCCTTTCCAAACGCGGAGGTATTTCCCAAATTTCCTGCTGGAGCCACTATCCAATCGGGTGTCTCCCACCTCAAATTCTCCAGGAGTTCAAAAATAATGGTTTTTTGACCTTCAATTCGCCAGGGGTTAATACTATTTAATAAATACCTTCCATCTTTGGAGGCTAGATCGATTACTTGTTGCAATGCTAAATCAAATGTCCCTTCTACCGTATAGACTTTAGCTCCATAAGCTAATGCTTGTGCTAATTTTCCAAAAGCGACCTTTCCTTTGGGTAGAATCACAGTGGCTTTCATACCTGCATATGAAGCATATGCGGCCAATGATGCGGATGTATTCCCTGTTGAAGCACAAACTACTGTATGCATACCTAGATGTTTTGCTTCCGAAATTCCCACCGTCATTCCCCTATCTTTAAATGATCCTGTTGGATTTTCTCCTTCATGTTTAAAGAGGAGGTTTGTACATCCAGCATAATCAAGTATACGTTGCGAAGCGTTATATAATCCTGTGTTTCCTTCACCTCGCATGACTATATTTTTATCAGGAATATCAGGATGAATTATAGGTTTAAATCGCCAAACTCCTGAAAGATGGTGTTCATATTGCTTTAGTTTCTTCTTTGGTGAAATCAATGTCCACTCATGGTTGATTTCGAGTAACCCTCCACAGGAGCATCTAATGATCCCAGATGCGATAGAATAAGTCTTTTTACAAGTTATACATTTAAAAGTGGAAACTTCTGGCAAGAACTTTCGCTCCATCATTATTAGGTAAACCTATTCTAACCGTTACTTGTTTATGCATCTCAAATGCTTCCGCCATGGCTTTTCCAATATTTTTTACATCAGAATTTTCATCAGCAATTGCGAAAACAGTTGGTCCTGCCCCAGAAATGGAGCAACCATAAGCTCCTGCATCTAAAGCTGCTTGTTTGACTTTGTAAAAGTGGGGGATGAGACCTGCTCTGACTGGTTCAATAATTGTATCAACAATTCCTTGACCCATTAATTTGAGATCCTTTTTGATAATTCCAGCCATAACTAGGCCTGCATAGCCAGTACTGTGGATTGAATGTTGTAATGGAATTTCTTTGGGAATAATTCTTCGAGCATCTGCTGTCAAGATAGAAATGGGTGGCGTAGCAAGGATTACTCGCAACTCTTTTGGTAATACAAATTTAGTATAGAGTAAAGGATTTCTAGATGAAGGAATCACAATAAATCCTCCAAAAAGCGATGGTGCCACGTTATCTCCATGAATTCCTCCGTCGATAGCCTCTTCCGCGACAATACATCCTTCTAATAAAATTGACTCTAAATTTTCATCATCATTGTTTAGAAAATGGGCAACGGCTTTAACACCAGCAGCGGCACTGGCAGCGCTACTTCCTAGGCCAGTTCCAATTCCCATTCCTTTTTCAAGTTTAAACTCTACTCCAAAGTCAGCATTGACTTTATTCAGGACGAATTGGGCTGCAATTCCAGCTGTATTTTGATCTGCCTCCAGGGGTAGTTCTGGAAGATTTGTCTTACTAATAATTACTTTTTTAGGGTTATCATCTAATTTTTTAGCCTTAATGATATCTACAGGTGAATCAACAGCTAATCCATAAACATCAAATCCTGGTCCAATATTAGCGATTGTCGCTGGTGCTGAAACAACAATTTTCTCCATAGCTTTTCCCTTATTTTTCTTTATACTGTGAAATTAGATCTTTGAAATGTATACTTTGAATTCTTTATACTCTTTCATTTAAATGAGATAGCTTGATGCAAAAGAGAAAAATTGACTTAGCTGTATTGAGATTTGTTTTCATTCCACCAATTCAGCCATTTAGCTCTACTATCATAACGATTCTTCTTTTTCACACCCATTACAAAAGTACCTCCCTTTCCTAGTTCTCTCTTAATCTGATAAATCTGTCCAGTGTGACCTAAAAAATGGAGGGAAATTCTCTGTATTAATTCACCAATAGTTTCTGTATTATTCCCAGTATTGTGCTCTGGTACTTGTAAAAACTTTTCTTCAGGTAAATTAATAAGGAAATCAAAGCTGATTTTAGAAAATTCAAGTAATTTCTCAATTAATTCCATATACGAGATGGGAAATTCTCTTTGGTTTGCTCTATCTGGACCTAAAGTGAAATAATCTCGAAAATCTTGATCTAGCTTCCTTTCTCCAAGGCAAAGATAGTTAAAAATCGTATCCATATGTATTGTAAGATGGCCAAGAACCCATCTTATTGGATTCAAGTTTTTCGTTATTTGTTTTTCAAAATCTTTGGGGCTTAATCTAAAAATAGCTTTTAGAACATTCCACTCAGCTATCTCATAGATTTCTATTGCGAATGTCTTTAGGTTCACTGTGATTTCCCTTGTAGAACTGGAAGAAAAATGAATTTAAAAAACAATATATCAAGTGTATGTTGTCATATAAGAGAGGGACAGAAATGTCAATTTTTGTTCTTACAGATCTAGAATGTCATCGATCGAAACTGGTTGATTTACGTGAATCATTGAAAAAGAAATATGGTCCCTTTATATGTCAATTTGGCCAACAGGAGCACTGGCATAAATTTCTCGAATATGACGAATTCCTTCAATCAGTAACGGTGCTAATGCGACGGCAGAGTACAATGTTCCATCATTTATTGTATCCATGTGATTGTCCATCATTTTTCTAAACCGAGGAGCTAATCCCTCTGTTTGCTCATATACCTGCGTTCGTGCCTGGATTAATCGTTTTTTGAGATCTAGACCCGATATTTCGATCATTTCCCGAGAAAGATCTTCAATTAATCCATCAATAATTGCTAAAATGCTAGCTTTGTCTTGTTCTGTTTTGCAATTTATTTGTTTTCGGATCTTTGTCAATTCTTGTTTAATATCTTTCTCACCACCACCCGATGGGCTAATTGTTTCCAGTGGTATTTTTAATTGAGAATTTATCAACGCTATATCTGATTTTACGTCTAATATGTCACCTTCAATTTTATTCATGCCCTGAGTGAATTCAGATTCCATAATTTCTTGAAAATTTGTAATGAAACTAGTGATATCCTTCATCTGGGTGGATAAGGAATTGATCATGAATTGTAATTCTCGAATAGAATCTGTGGTTTCATCTTGGGAATTATTTTGTTGAGTGATCTGAGAGATTGATGTCAACATTTTATCTATTTTATCTAATTCTGTGAGTTGTGAAGCCTCAAGGGTCTTTAAATTTTCTTCTGTTTTTGAGATATCCTGTAATTTTTCATTAACACTTTTTAGCACATTTGCTGTGTTTCGGTTACTCATTCGGATCCAATTAATAAAATTCTGAATTGTTTCTTCAAGGGTTTTTCCAGGATTTAGTTCAGGATCATATACTTTCATTTTTAAGTCTCATAGGGTATTTTTTTGTCAAAAGTATGATAGGAATAATCCTCAAAATTCATAATCCATCATTCTAACACCATTGACATTATTGAGGATACAAGCATTTCTTATAATTATTTGGAAAAACATCGATTACTATTTTTTTAAAATGTTTAATGGAGTATAATTATTATGCATATAGGATTTGTCTTAGTCTATGGATATTTCTTCTATCGGGATCAGTAAAATGATTATTGTAACTCCATAAGGCTCTTTTTGGCTTCATCAAGTAGTGTTTCGACCTGCTTGCTTGATGAACCTGTCCCGAGTACAGATATTTTACCGTCAGAAATAGGCCCAACATTGAAGGGTAAAATAACTCCTGTAGTCTGTTCCCCATCGTAAAGGAGAGCATCCCAAATCCGTTGAAGATCAGTAAAAGTCAGACCTTTTCGAGGCATATGCAAATTCTCAGATTTGGCCGCTTTTATTCTCCCATCTCGATTCTCAAGACGAGTTACAAGTTCCCATGGATACATTGACCCAGTTACACGAGGATTACATTCAGCAGCGAAAAATCCATCTTTTCTTTCAATATAGTCAAGACCAAAGGGCCCAATGTACCCTTCACTTACAAAATGCTGAGCAATTTTATAGGAAAGTCTTTTAACTTCCTGTTCATCAAAAAAAGCCGGAAATTCATTCCCCATATGGGAAGTTTCCTCATCTAGGATCTGATTTGAGGTCTTAAGATGTAATATTCTTTTATTTTTAGAAATAAACCAAACTGAGGATGGATTCGATTGTGTTTCATAAAAAGGTTCCACCATATACCGATCACCTGGTTGGCTATGGTGAATAAGTTCCCTCAAAAGCGGTGAAGTTAGATTGTCAAGAACATAGGTAGTCGATGCAGACGCTCCATATTCCCCTCTAAGAATAACTTTTCCTGTCTCTACCAGTTTTGTTTTTACAACTTTAACTAATGCCATTAAACACCGTTCACTTTTTGAATTAATGGTAAAAATGACTTCGTCAATGACGGGAACACCAATTTTCCGACAAGCGTTTTTAAAATTGATTTTACTGTCAAATTTTCTTACTATATGAGGAGAGGAATACATTTCGAGATCTAAATATGTAGAAACTTGTTGTTCTAGGAGTCCTCCGAAATATGGACTCAGTACTGCTTTCTTTTGTCGATTTCCTAAATGCGATCGAATAGTGTATTTTGTCCCATTTTTCAAGACTCGTTCAGGCAACGTTTCTTTTGGACTACCATCTAAGACAATAATTCGGTTTGTTCCGAGATTTACGCTTTGGAGCCACCTCAAATATGATTTCTCAGGATGTGTTTTTGTAAGAATCACATCGTTGGGTCTAGCTATCGATATAGCACGATCATACCTCTCAATCCCTTCTACTTGGGTTATAATCTTGGAGAAATTGGGTAAAGTATTGATTTCGTGGAGAAATACCACTGGAGAACCTAACTGGTCGACAAAGGATCCGCAATCCTCAAAAGAATTGTTGTCTTCACTCAACTAGTTACCCCCGTTTCAAAGGAATGGTACAAATGAGTCAATTGCTCCACTTTATGTTGATCTTGTAAGAATTCAGATGCAGTTTGCTCAAAAAACCATGAAGTAAGGTCTTGGATGGATTTCCCATCCAGAACATCAAGTTGATCTTTGAGAAATGTCTGAAACTGGATATAATAATCTACGAGCCGTAATCCTTGACCATTTTGGTGTTCAAATAGATCATAAAAACTCTGCTTTAAATTCGATGTTCTATGAAGCAAGTAGATCAAGAAAGCTAGCTCCTTTGCCTGATTATATTCAAAATGTGGAAAACTCTCATTTGAAATTAATTTATGAGGAGGCTCCTCCATATATTCGATACCATATTCACTCGGATTCTTATATAAATCACTACCTGGTAGACACAGTAATTCGTGAAAATAGATTCCTTCTGGTTTCAATTTTAGCACAAAGTCAACACTATCAATGAATTGAGAGTAATTGTCCCCAGGTAATCCAATAATTAAACTAAACCAAAATTCGACTGCTTTATTCTGTTGCCTGATCAATTTAATGTTTTTACGATACAGTTCTGCATTAAACTTCCTCTTTATCCGACTTAGTACTTCAGGTGCTGTTGATTGCACCCCAAATGCGAATTCTTCATTGTTCAGCTGACTAATAAGTTCAACTATCCGCTCATTGGTCAAGTATTCGGGACTTACTTCAAATGTAACCGATTTTTTATGTTTATTGGCTTCTATTAAGAAATTCAATAACTCTAAGGATCTTTCTTTTCGTAAAAATGGATTTGAATCCGTGATATAGACGGTTCTGACCTTAGGATGATTAAATAAAAATTCGAAAGCTGGTTTTATTTTTTCTAGACTGAAATATTTCATCTTTCTTTCTCCCCAAGTACAGTACGCACACGAAAACGGACATCCTCTAGAAGTTTCAATCGCGGCCCTAACAGGTGTTTTACTGTTCTCTAAATATTCTCGATAATCTTGACTTTCATATGGTAAAGCTAGTTCATCAAGATTCTTCATTTGAGCTTCTGGATTACTTAAAACTGTTCCATTTTTTCGATATACTAGACCAGGAACCGTGCTCAAATCTTTAGTTGTTAAAAACGATTTGAACGCAGATTCTCCTTCTCCGTTGAATACAAAATCAATAAATTCATATTTCACTAGAATTTGTTCAGCTAGACCACTTGCTTCGGGTCCTCCTAAGACGATAATTCTTTTAGGATTTGTTTCTTTCAATTTTTCAGCGAGAGCAAGAATTTTCTCAAAATTCCACACATAGACTGTAAACCCGTATATCTGTTCATTACCAGTCTCTAAGTCCTGAAATATATCCTCGTTCGAAGTATTAATATCATATTGGGAAATATGTACCGAAAATTTCTTTGAAATCTCAGGGTCCTTAAGGATATAACTTTTAATACTAACAGGGGCAAGAGAGAGATCTCGACCTGGAAAGCTTATTGAAACAAGCTTAACTGATGTAATTTGGCTATCGTTGAATTTCATAAGTCCTCATGATAATGCACCTCTGGCAAGTTAAAATTATAATAGCTGGAGTATCTCCAAGTTCTAGGAACTAAATTACTAAAAGAGACGGAGTATTTTCTAGATTTGAAGGTTGTTTGACTGTGAAAAATTAATTTCTTGATCCCTTCTTGTCATTTTTAACTCCAAACGTTCCCTTTCTTTCAGAGTATTTAAACCTTTTTTTATTTACACTCACTCTTTTTTATCCGATTCAGAATTCACTACCAAGTTGATCAGACTGGATTGTTGATGATAACCGTTTTTTTTCACCCACGCTTCAGAATTGCTAACGAACAGAAAATGTGACCAACTAGTATCTTTTTTCTATTTCTGGAAAAAAGAAAAAAGCAAGGAGGTAGGTAAAAAACCTATCTTCTTTCATGGTAAACGAGCGCGAGACTAAATAGACTAATTAGCAGAAAAATTCCTTGAAATCCTGGCGCACTATCCGTAGTGGTAGTAGAGGGATTCTCTTGAGTAGTAGTTGTAGTCTGTTGAGGCGTACCGATTGTCATAATTGATGATCCTCTAGCTCCACCATGGTATTCACTAAAACTGTCTGATGCACCATAAGCCCAAATAATATCAATTTCACCTTCAACGGGGATATCTTTATCATAATTTTCGTCACCAGTTGAAAGGAGACGAGTGAATTCTATGGTAGTGCTTGTTGCATTTTCTGTCCCATTATAAGAAAGGATATCATCAGTTCCTCCAAGATCGGTATCAAGTGGATGATTGCCCCCCGTTGGATTGAGGGAAAAAGCATCGATAATTACCACCGTCCCATTTGCCTCTACCCACGCATATATTATGTCGGCGTCTTGCATTTGGGTTGTTGGATCAAAACCGATTGCAACCCATCCTGTGGTTTGTGCTACAATTCCAATTGAAATACTTGTATCATCTATGAGCTCCCAAGAGAGTTCAAATGCTCCATTGCCAAAAGATTTTGATGAATTATATTCTCTAGAATTAATGATTCCATCGACTACTGGAGCTTGCAGTACATCAAAGTTAATTTCTCGTGCACTTGCTATTTGAGTTCCAGCGATGAGAAAACTGAAAAATAGGAATATAGAAGTAATTTTGATATATTTTTTTTGTAACATGAAGGTCACCAATTTAGCGTATGATACTGGACACTTAGAAGCAAATTTTAAAGACAATTTCCAATGAATCTCGAAAGTTTCGAGAATCGAAGCACTAATAATGGGGATTGAAGCGAAAAATGTTTCCAAAGGAAAAACTAGCATTTCAAAAGCATCGATGAAGGTAGAGGTTCAGCTAAAATATTCCTAACCCTTTCAGCATCATTATTAAACCAAAAGTGACGAATATTGCAATCATTAATTTTTCAGATGTTTCAGAACTTACACGTGTTGCTATTCGTGGTCCTATTTGCCCACCAATTAATACTCCAGGGATAGTGAATATAACCAATTCCCATGGAACGGATTCTATTCCAACTAATACCGTATCAGCTAAAGTGGCAATGAGAACTGTTACAGTGACTATGAATACTGATGTACCAGCTGCTATTTTCATAGGTAAGCCACATCTAACACGTAGAGTAGTGATTGCAGACTCTCCTATTCCGAAACTAATAAATCCAGCAGCAAAACCACCTATACCATTTAATACTCTTCCCTGCCGAGCATTACATACTTTGTACTCATATTTGTTATTTTCACTATCTAAAATAACCCTACTGGGATCAGATGATTTTGGAACAGGTGAACCATGTTTTTCTTTCCTTTTATTAATTATTATGTAAATTGTTAAAATCCAAAGTCCTAACCCAAAAAGAAGACTCAAGACTTCATTTAAATCAAAATCTTCGATCACACGTTTGGCTACCACTCCGACAATTCCTGCAGGGATAGAAATGGCTAATATTGTCATACCAGTCTTGAAGTCAATCAATTTTTTTCTAGAATAGCCAAACAACCCACTAGCAAAACCAAACACTTCAGTTAATAACGCAGCTCCGAATGCATCAGCTGGAGAAAGAGTAGGAACCCCTACAATTGGAAAAAGGATAATGAATATAGGAGAAAAAAACAATGCACCACCAATTCCGAGGGTCATTGCAATGGACGCAACTATTATCGCAATAGGAAACATGAACCAATATACTAATAGATCTATCATTTTTTTAGCCACTCTAAGTGAAAATGTTTTATATTGGGGGTGTATACTGGTTAACAGGCTTTAAGCGTGCGAACGCCCTTTCCACTACTTGGCTTAGCGAGGGGTGGATATGCATTCCATTCAATATTGGAGAAAATGTTCTCTCTTTTGTATACAGTTGAGTAATAATCTCTTGTATTAAGATACTTGCATAAGGCCCAATTATATGAGCACCTAAAATTTTGGCCGTGTGTTTTTCGGTAATTACTTTCACAAAGAAATCTTTCGATTCCATAGCCTGTCCATACCCAGTATTTTCATATCGAATACTCCCAATCAATATGTTCTCTTCTCCATATTGCTCTACTGCTTCTTTTTGGCGTAATCCAACCGCAGCAATTTCTGGGTAAGTAAAAACCGCATGAGGAATTGCATGATAATCAACTTTTTCTTGTTTATTTAGGAAAGCATTCTTATAGACAATTTCAGTCTCATAATTGGCTTTGTGTTTAAGTAAGAATTTTCCATTTGCATCTCCAAATGCATATATATTCTTTTGAGAGGTCTCCAAATATTCATCAACTAAAATCCATCCTCTCTTATCTGTCTCAACTCCAGACTTTTCTGCCTGAAGGAGATAAGAGTTCGATCGTCTTCCAGTCGCAATTATTACTTCGTCTCCTGTATAAGACTTAGTTTCTCCTGATGTACGGTTTTTAACCATTAATTGCTTACCATCTGCAGTTGCTTGGGCTTTTGTTACTTCTGAATTTGTTATAATGGTAAGATAATTGGATAATATTTTTCTAGCTAATTTTGATACTTCGGATTCTTCCTGAGGAAGGAATTGAGGGTTTCTACCAATGATAATGACCTCTGAACCCATTGCTGAATAAAAATGACCTAGTTCAGCAGCAATATACCCTCCTCCTACAATTAAAATTCTTCTAGGAAGCTCTGGGAGTGAATTTTCTAGGAAGATTGTCTTGCTTGTATGATACTCTATTGAATCTATATCAACAATTTGGGGAATTGAGATATCACTTCCTAGACATAATAGAATTTTATCCCCTTTTATTATTTCATTGTTAATTTCGATTGTATAGTTGTCTACAAAAGCTCCTACACCACGATAATAGTCCACTTGGGTGGCATTGTTAAACTTGAACTTAGTTTTTTGAATATTAGACTGAATCTCATCCTGTACTTTACCCATTATTGTCTTATAATCAATACTTTCAATGTTAACAGTAATTCCATGTTTTTTTGCATGTTCAATATTTCTAATTACTATTCCTGGATAAATCAAGCGTTTAGAGGGAATACACCCTCTTATCGAGCAGACTCCACCTGGTTCATCTTTATCGATCATAGCAATTCTTATTTCAGGATTCTTATTGATCAATCGACCAATGATTCTCTTTGCGGATCCTGATCCGATCATAATAACATCATAGTTCTTCATTAGGGGCACCTTCACTTTTCACAACTGAAATGGATTCATGATGAATTTTGTTTATAATGGAGCTAAACGACTAGTTTTTCGCTCATTAGATATGTATTCTGATTTTCCAAAAAGATGACCCCCAAAGCCACGATCGATTTAATCTGAAAAATGGAAATCTGAAACTTATTTGGATTCAAAACCAATGTCAGTTTCAGTAACCTCTCTCTCTTAAACCTTTAAAAGATCTTACTCCTAGCATGTCATGGGAAATGCGATTACGGAATTGTCATTGTCCCTATGTGACACCCTCGAAACTAGGTTAGATGTGTTACTCGTCAAAGACGGGGTTGTAAACACAAGTAGTCCCAACGGTGGAAAAAAGTCTATCTTTTTCTCGCCTGCCGGATAGCGGATGTGTGGCTCATCCTGTCCAGAACTCTTTTTTAAAAGGGTTGTCTGACAAATTTAGTCATGTCTCATCATTGCAATGGCTTTGTAGGTATCACTATCATCTTTCTTGATCTTATTAATTCCGTAATTGCAGTACCCAATAATTACTAATCTTTAATTAAAACAGCTCTAGTAGGTGCTCCCTCACTGCCTATCATTTTTAGAGGAAAACCAATAAAGGTATATATCCCTGGAGTTACATGAGTTAATACGAGTCCTTCATAAATAATAGTTCCGTTAGAAAGTAATAACTTGTGTGTATTTGTACTACCGATACTAAGATAATCAATTCCAACAGTTTTAACTTTTGAATTAATCAAGAATTTTGCAGCCTCTAATGAAAGAGAAACAAAATCTTCTCTATAGTCACCCTTGATTATATTAGAATTCTTAGTTTTAAAAAGAATAATAGATTCTGGGTCAAATTCTTGCGTTTTTAGATGCTTCTCTGTTATTTCATTCCCAAATTCAATAGATGTCAAATCTAGGACTTGAGAGCGGCCATAGAATCTTGTTAGTGGAATATCGGTAATACTTTCTCCTTTTTTCAAAAAATGCAAAGGACTATCAAGATGACTCCCAGTATGGACTCCCATTTGTACTTCTGAGAGGTTCAAACTATCTCCTTTTGAGATATCTAACACAGAAGTCAGTTTAAATTGAGGGTCACCTGGATAAACTACCATATTTTGTTCCATTGCGAGAGAAATATCAATGATTTTCATTGGTCCACCTTAGAGATATTTTTGATTCATATTGGGCTTGAATTGAATACATTCTTATTCATATCAACGAAATTTTCGAAATATCAGAAATCTTTTCGATTTTATTACAATTAGGTATTTCTTAATATACTCAATAGGAGTTTTTAATACCTTAATAAAGTCTAATTTGCATGACGAAAAATATTTCACGTCAAGAACGTGGAGGATGTTTATAGTGAAAGCAATAGCTGTTATACCAAAAAAGAAAGGGAGTTTACAATTAATTGACCAAGATAAACCATCTATTGATCAAATACAAGATCATCGAGGAGTATTAATTAGAATATTACAATGTGGGGTAGATGGGACAGACAAGGAGATCGTTGAGGCTAACTATGGAAATCCCCCTTTAGGAGATGATCATTTAATTTTAGGCCATGAATGCCTTGGAATTGTAGAAAAGGTAGGCCAAAATGTGACTGAACTTAACCCCGGTGACTTTGTTGTCCCCACCGTTAGGAGAGCGTATGGAAATACTATTTATGATAAAATTGGTACTTCTGACGTGACCACTGCTGACACTTACTACGAACATGGAATCAATTTACTTCATGGCTTTTTAACAGAATATTTCGTCGATCAGCCAGAAAATTTAGTGCGGATTCCAAGTAATCTCAAAGAAGTGGCTGTGCTTCTTGAACCAACAAGTATTGTTGAAAAAGGTATTATGCACGCTGTTGAGATCCAACGCCGATTGAAAATCTGGCGACCTAAACGAGCTGCTGTTCTTGGAGTGGGGCCAATTGGCATATTAGCAGCACTAATGTTGAGGTTAAGAGGAATTGAAACTTACGTTATTTCTCGTACTCAAGCTCCCTATTTAAATTCTGATTTAGTAGAGGAGATTGAAGCCAAGTATATTAGCACAAAGGACATTTCTTTTAAAGATGCCGCAGACAAATTTGGCCCCTTTGACATAATTTTTGAAGCAACTGGTTTTTCACCACTAGTTTTTGAAGCTATGGAACTTTTAGGCAAAAATGGGGTCCTTATACTTTCGAGCATAACTGCTAATGATCGAAAAGTTGAAATTCCTGCCGATAAAATCAATTTAGACTTTGTATTAGGAAATAAGGTTTGTTTTGGAACAGTAAATGCTAACAGGGAACATTTTGAGCAAGGAGTCAGGGATTTATCCCAAGCGCTCCTTCAATATCCAAATTGGCTTTCAAAACTTCTTACTCATCCAATTAAGGGATTAGATCAATATAAAGGATTAGTAAAAACTCTTTGTGGCCCTTCAAAGGGAGTCATTAAATTATTTTGTGAGATTAGCCCTTTTCCTGAACAGTAGTGGTGAGCTCGATGTCAAATCGTATTTTGGAAACTGAAGAGGGAAAACGTCTACTGGAAGATCGTGATAAACAAAAACACTGGAAACGCTGGGGACCCTATCTCAGTGAACGCCAGTGGGGAACCGTTAGAGAAGATTATAGTTCTGATGGTGATGCGTGGGGTTCTTTTCCTTTTGATCACGCACAATCTAGAGCTTATCGTTGGGGAGAAGATGGACTTGGGGGAATTAGTGACAATCACCAGCGCTTATGTTTTGCCCTAGCTCTTTGGAATGGAAAAGATTCATTACTTAAAGAAAGATTATTTGGTTTAACTAATCCTCAGGGTAATCATGGTGAGGATGTAAAGGAATATTACTTCTATTTAGACTCCTCTCCCACCCACTCTTATATGAAATTCCTCTATAAATATCCTCAGTTAAAATTTCCATACGAACAACTCGTGTCTGAAAATCAAAAACGTTCGCGTGCAGACCCAGAGTATGAACTTCTTGACACGGTTTTATTTGATGAAAACAAATATTTTGATGTTACAGTGGAATATGCGAAATCAAACCCTGAGGATATTCTTATCAAAATTACTATCACCAACCAAGGACCTGAAGAGGCTGAAATATTCCTTTTACCCACATTGTGGTTTCGTAATACATGGTCTTGGAATGAAACAGATGAGAAGCCATCTTTAATTCAGAAGAACAGGGCTAATTCTATCTCAGAAGTTGAGGCATCTCATCCTAGCTTAGGAAGACGCTGGTTTTATAGTGAAAATCCAGAAAATCTTTTATTTACGGAAAACGAGACAAATTTTCAACGTTTATACGGAATTAATAATAATTCTCTTTATACAAAAGACGGCATAAATGATTATATTGTCAACAGTCATAAAGAATCCATTAATCATGAGAAACGGGGAACCAAACTCGCAGTTCTTTATAAACGTACTATAACATCGAAATCTAACTTTATTGTCCGTTTAAGGTTAACTAATCAACTCTTAGACATTTCAAACCCTACCTTAGTTTTTGGTCATGGTTTTGAAGAGATTTTTGAACAACGTATGCGAGAAACTGATGATTATTATAATAGTTTTATTCCCACCTCGTCAGATGAAGATCTGAAGAATATCCAACGACAGGCATTCGCAGGAATGTTATGGACCAAACAATATTATCATTATATTGTCCAAACATGGTTAAAAGGGGATAAAGATTCAAAACCTCCACCAGAACGATTTCATGGCCGCAATTCAGATTGGGTTCATCTCTATACAGATGATATATTATCTATGCCTGATAAATGGGAATATCCTTGGTTTGCTAGTTGGGATACTGCTTTTCACTTGATTCCTTTAGTTATGGTTGATCCAGAATTTGCCAAAAAGCAATTACTTCTCTTAACGAGAGAATGGTATATGCATCCCAATGGTCAAATTCCTGCGTATGAATGGAATTTTGAGGATGTAAATCCGCCTGTACATGCGTGGGCAGCGTGGAGAATATTCAGAATAGAAACTGAAATGTATGGTAAAAAAGACCGCATTTTCCTTGAACGAGTATTTCAAAAATTGTTGCTTAATTTCACGTGGTGGGTCAACAAGAAAGATAGAGATGGAAAAAGTGTGTTTCAAGGTGGATTTTTAGGGTTAGACAACATTGGTGTTTTTGACCGTAGTGGACGACATTTAGAGGAAGATATACCCTACTCTTCCCTTGATCAGGCAGATGGAACCGCTTGGATGGGTATGTATTGCCTTAACATGCTTAGAATTTCATTAGAGTTAGCTCAAGAAAACAAAGTCTACGAGGACATTGCTAGCAAATTCTTTGAGCATTTCTTGTACATTGCGAATGCGATGAATGACGTTGGGTTATGGGATGAAAAGGATGGGTTTTACTACGATACTATTCATTTTCCAAATCAGGAGCATGAGTCATTAAAAGTTAGGTCAATGGTGGGCTTAATTCCTCTTTTTGGAGTTGAAATAATTGACCGATCACTCATTGAAAACCTTCCTGATTTCAAAAGAAGAATGGAATGGTTTATTGAAAATCGACCCGATTTAGCTAAGAACATTATCTGCCAATCTGGGGAATCAACACAGCACATCTTTTCACTCGTTAAAAAGGCTCAATTAACAGGCATTTTAAAGAGATTACTGGACGAAAATGAATTTCTCAGTCAATATGGTATCCGCGCACTTTCAAAGTTTCATCAAGAGTCACCTTATGTCTTTCAAGTTGGAAACCACAGTCATAGCGTTTCCTATGAACCTGGTGAATCACTCAGTGGCATGTTTGGTGGAAATTCGAATTGGAGGGGGCCGATTTGGTTTCCTGTGAACTTCTTAATTATTGAGTCCCTAAAAAAGTTCTCCCACTATTTTAGAGATAGTATGAAAATTGAATACCCCACAAATTCAGGGAATTACTTGACACTCGGGGAAGTTTCCCAAAAGATTTCCAGCAGGCTAAGTAAAATTTTTCAGAGAAACAATTCTGGAAAGCGACCTGTTTATGGTCAAACAGATAAATTTCAGTTTGATTCAGCGTGGCGGAATTTAATCCTATTCTATGAATATTTTCATGGCGAAGATGGTTCTGGTATAGGCGCAAGTCACCAAACAGGCTGGACAGGCCTTATAGCCATTCTAATTCAACAACTTAGTGAAAATGAGGTAAGGATGTAGGTGGAAATCCAATAAATTTGTTAGGAGGTTTAACCAATCGAACTAAACCAGCTGTATGAAATTAATACAAGAGTTTGGCTATATTCACTTCAAAGAAATTTCAACAAAGATTTAACTCTGATGACTATTCCAGACGAACTTTGGATAAGTATTATCGAAAAAGGGTTTGATTGGATTTGGCTTATGGGAGTTTGGGAACATTCATCGCTTACCCAAGAAGAATTAGAAAAACATCCCGGATTAATCAAAGAAATAAGCAATTCACTCCCCAAATGGAATCCTGTAGATGTGATTGGGTCACCATATTCAATTGTCAAATATAAATTAAATCCACAATTAGGCCTCCCTGGAGATTTAAAGTCCGTTAAACAGAAATTGAATGATTTGGGTGCAAAGCTAATGCTTGATTTTGTCCCCAATCACTTTGGGGGTGCTTCAGAACTAGTTTTAACAAATCCAGAGTATTTTATCTCAACAGACAATAAGCCACAAGATCAATCGCTATTTAAACAGGTAGAAACAGAGAAAGGAATACAATGGATAGCTTATGGGAAAGACCCTTACTTTTCTCCATGGACTGATACGTTTCAGCTCAATTATTTCAATGAAAATACACGTGAGTACATGATCACAGTATTAAATAAAGTTGCTAATGAGTGTGATGGTGTTCGATGCGATATGGCTATGCTTTGTCTCAGCGATATTATACAACAGACGTGGGGATTTCATTTTGAACAAAAGGGGTATTTTGATAACCTTTCTTCAGAATTTTGGCCTGATGCAATAAAGAGTACAAAATCTAATTTTCCTGAATTTAGTTTTCTTGCTGAAGTATATTGGAATCTTGGTTGGAAATTACAGCAAATGGGGTTTGATTATACTTATGATAAAGACCTTTATGACCTATTAGAGAATGGATCAACGGTAAAAATCCAAACTCATCTTTCCGCAGACAAATCTTATCTCATGAAAAATATGAGGTTTATCGAGAATCATGATGAAAGACGAGCTCACGACGTTTTCGGACATGAAAAATCAATTGCTGCAGCAATCATTATGGGAACCGTGCCTGGGTTGAGTTTATACCATCAAGGTCAGCTGGAAGGTGAAAAAATCAAAATTCCCGTGCAATTGAGACAAAAACAATCAGAAAAATCTGATCCTTTGATTCAAGAAGCTTATGATCGAATTTTGGAATTTACAAAACAAATCAAGTCTCATGATTACCAGTGGGCATTATTGTCTACGTCAAACTCTAATATCTTAGCTTGGAAATGGTATAACCCCAATTCATCCAAATTATGTCTTGTCGTGGTTAACTACTCATCCTTTCAATCCCAAGGAAATGTTTTCCTTCCACTCCATAGTGAATTCAGTAAAATTGAACAATTCACCCTTTACGATATGTTAAATGAGAAAAAATACTCCAGAAAGGGAGCCGATCTAGAGGAATACGGCCTTTTTGTAGATCTTCAACCTTTTCAAAATCATCTTTTTATTGTTGACCCCAATTAGAATCAATCAGCCCACGCTAGATGAAGATTGAGTGCTATGAGAGCTATTAATGCAATTATTACCTGCGTATGAATCCCTCTGGCGATACGTCTAGCTTTTTTCATCAAAAGGGCCTTTCTCCACCAATTTACTCTCACTAATATCCCTGCAATTGACAAATATGTTCCATAAGATATAGCAATCCACGCGAAAAAGAAATTTGGGCCACTATGGTCTTCAAATAAACTAATCAAATGAATAATCACGAATCCACAGAGTATTAGACACCCAATGCAATGTACATTTAATAAAAACCTACGAATCGTGAAGTATATGGAAAGACTCGTTTTTTTGGATTTGTATTTCGTTAATTCTTCATCTCCTCCCTCAATCGTTCTATTTTTCTGATATTGATGGTAGCGAACTATCGGTTTTTCTAACGAATAGACTAGTAGATCTTTAAGGTAGATCCACAATACAAATGGTACAATTAATAACCCTGCAAATGAATTTGCTGTGTTTCCGAATGACTTTCCAAGATCTTTCTCAGTTTCCAAAGAAATATCTAGATTCGATTTGAGTAGGATGGCGATTAAGGCAAATACCATTAACAAGGAAAGAGAGAAGAGGAGTGTTTTTGGATATTTAATCTGCTTCCTTATTGCTCTACTTAGAGTCTTCTTAATTATTCCGTTAAGTTGTCCATTCACCTAAAATCCATCCTTGATCAACTGCAATAGATTTAGGCCCTTTAATTATTTCCTCTAATTATTCATTTTGTATTAAATGTCTCTCTGACATCTAAATTACTTCTTTGTTCTTTTGTTTGTACACCTCCGAATTCCATAACAATGAACGATATCCAATCACGTGAGGATACTTTATCTCTGGTGTAAATAGAGCTCTTTTTAATAAATTCGTCAGATGAATTCAATTATGTCACAAAATAAATCAAAACAGTGGTTATTACCTAAACGGGCGTTTGGTGATTGTTTTGGTTGTGCTCCGCACAATACGAAAGGATTAAAACTTCAATTTTGGTATACAGAGAATGGATGTGTTAGTTACCATAGTATACCCAAAGAATATTGTGGATTTACGGGATTGGTTCATGGAGGTATAATCGCTACACTCCTAGATGAGGTAGCAGCATGGACCATAATAACACACCTATTTCGAATAGGTATTACAGTCCAAATAACGGTAAAGTATCTGAAACCCGTCCCGACAGAAGAAGAGTTAGTAATCAAAGCGGAGATTCTAGAGCATAACGGGGAAAATATCACAGTTCTTGCGAGAATCCAGTCTAAAATTGGACTAATTCTTGCAGAAGCTAAAAGTAAATGGGTGATTCCGAGTAATACGCTCCTAGAAAAAATTACAGGTTTAAACACTCAAGAACTAGATGATTTACTAAAAGAAACGATTGAGCCAATTCAAAAAAAACAATTAACACATCAGAATGAATAGCAATTTGCTCTATAGCAAGAAAGACAGAGTTTCTGCTAATTTAATAATAAAAAATGACATAAAGTTCAAAATAAAGTGAAAATTCATCTGGAAGATCAAATATGGAAAGAATAAGCACCTCCTCAGCTGATTTTACCTCAGATTTTGCTTCGATGCTTGATCTCATTACTTTAAATAGCCTAGGCATGTTTTTTTTTGGTTTTTTGATACCATTTGTTGTCAGTCAGCAAATTAACGCATCTGGAACTGAAATGGGGTTAATATTTTCCATGAATGTCATTGGGTATATGATATCTTCCCCAATTGCTGGAATTTTAGTTGATCATGGAATAAGTAAGAAAAAAATGGTTCTAGTTGGGTCTTTTGGAAGAGCAGTTTCTTATATTATCCTATTCCTTTCGATTTTAGCTAAATTTTTATCAGGTATCCTATTGGGTATGTTTTTCCTAGGATTCATAGTTGGTTTATTCTGGGTTCCTTTAAACACAATGATTGCAGAAAAATCATCAAAATTTCATAGATCCAAAGCATACGGTCTCCGGAATGCTACTATAGGAAGAGGACAACTTATTGGTGCATTCATTGGATTTGGTATCTGGGGATTTGCGAATTCTTTTGAAACTCCAAATTTATTATTTGTATACAGCCCATTACTAGTTTATTGTTTCGGAAATATCATTGCTGGAATATTATTTTTTCTCAATGTAAATGAAAATCTTAGATATGATTCTACAAGTGAGAATCTGGCATCTAACTATGAGAAAAGGATTCCTAATATTTTGATGATGAGTCTCTTCTTCTTTCTAATCGTGATCTTATTAGGATCAATAAATGGGTCACTAGCCAAGCCATTTTTACTTGTATATTTATTAGAAAATCTTACAACTGATCCAACTTTAGCTACATATATTTACATCCCAGCAGGATTTGCTTCAGTATATTTTGCACCAAAACTTGGGGGAATCGCAGACAAAATAAATCCTTATTCAGGTATTAGCATCGCTAGCATATTGGGAGCAATAATTACCTTTTTTTTGATAAATACTAGCAATTTATTCACTTTTACTTTCCTTTTAACGTTAGATACAATAATAGTGTCTGCAGGCATCTTAGTGCTTCAAAACTTCCTTAGTCGAATATCAAAAAACCATCGCGGCAAAATTTTTGGCTTTCAATCGACATTTAGCAACTTGGGAGGAGTAATTGGCCCGATTCTCGGAGGTTTTTTGTGGGATTCTTATGGACAAAAATCACCTTTTTATTTATCCATTGGTGTGGAATTATTTCTAATCCCATTTTTCTTAATTGCAGTCTACCTAATCCATCCATATTTGGAGGAAGCGACAGATAAATAATACTTAGCAATTATCATTATGGTCAATTGTTAATCATAAGGAATAAAACCATATATACTGGTTAACGAACTATGACTAAAATACCTCTTAAAGTACCTTACTTCTATCCTTAATCATCTAAATAATCGTTAAGAGACGAATAAAAATGCCAAAAAAGAAAGGGGGAAGGAAGGCAGCAGCCCCAAAAAAAACAACTGCTAAAAAAACAGTAAAGACGATGCCATTATCAAAGATTTATGATTCAACTTCCATCTACATAACCCATCCCATTAGGAATTACGAAATTTCAAAGAAGTTTTATGAAGATATTTTAGAGTTACCAGTTAATCTGGAAATTCCTATGGCGGGATGGTACGAATTTCAATTACCTGTAAAAGGTGCAATGTTAGGTTTAAGTCAATATCGGGAAGAATCGGGTGAATTCAAACCTGCTAACTCGTTGAATATATCTATTTCTGATGTAGAAAAGGCCAAAACCTCACTTGAATCAAAAGGAGTATCAACTTCAGATATTATTGATTATCCTGATATGGTTTCAATGATTTCCTTCGAAGATCCAGATAAGAATAACATCTTTCTTATTGGTCCTCCCAGAGTAAAAAACAGTGAGAAATAAACATTCTCATTTCTCCTTCTGTTTTTATTGTTCCATTCATGCCATATTCCCCCGAGTCTACCTGAATATCTATATTTATGAAATCTCTCAAAAAATGAATCCTCAGAGGTAATTCGTTGTGAATCTATCAGTTTCAGGTCATTCACCTTCAAAAGCGGATCTAGAGTTAGAAATTGAACGTCTGTACGAGAAGATGAAAATATTACACTGGACAAAAGAGGATTGCGAGTTAATAGCCCCTCTTACTTGGCAAATTAATCATTTGAAGAAAGAGAAAGATGCTGTAATACTAGCTCATTCTTACCAGCTGCCTCAGATCATTTTTGGGGTGGCCGACTATGTGGGTGATAGTTACAGCCTCAGTCGTCAAGCCATGGATGTTCAAGCCGACACCATCGTATTTTGCGGAGTGGAATTTATGGCAGAGACAGCCAAAATTCTTAACCCCGAGAAAAGAGTCTTACTACCGTCACTAAAAGCTGGATGTTCTTTAGCAGAAGGGATTTCAGCAGAGGATATTAAGAATCTTCGAAACGAATATCCAGGGGTTCCCATTGCCTGCTATGTTAATACTTCTGCAGCAGTAAAAGCTGAATGTGATGTCTGTGTTACTAGCTCGAATGCGATTGAGATCATCAAAAAATTGGATTCTGATAAGGTAATTTTTGTGCCTGATAGACATATGATGAAAAACCTAGGACCATTAACAGGTAAACATATTATCGGATGGGACGCTGAATGTATTGTACACGATCAATTTACTGGAGAACAGGTTCAACAGCTTCGTTCAGAAAATGCTGGGATTAAAATTCTGGCTCACACTGAATGCGATCCTTCAGTTGTCCTTGAATCTGACTACGTGGGTAGTACTAGCGGTATGATTGAGTATGTCAGAACTTCAAATGAGGATAGCTACGCTTTAATCACAGAGTGTGGATTAACCGAACGATTAAAGGTAGAGTTCCCGAATAAAACATTTATAGGAAGCTGTGTGTTGTGTCCATATATGAAAGCGATAAATTTAGAGAATACGTTAGAAGTTCTTCGATCTCCCCAACCTGAACAAGAAATAAATGTACCTACGGATATTGCCACTCGAGCAAAAGCCTCTCTCGAAAAAATGTTTGAAATGACATCAATTCCTACAGGTTAGGGAGACAAGAACATCACTTTTTCAATTATATTTTCTCACAAATTAGGACAGATTTACTCCAAGAAGGATAATTACAAGTACTACGGGTATGCTTGTGGTTTTTCCCATCGTAATCACGGTTTTCGATCTATTAACAGTTTTTTCTCTACCTAGACATTCGAATTTATATAATTCATCTCCAACAAATACAAGACCAACCTTTCTTTGTAAGGAATTCACTTGTAAAACTGAATAAGAACCGAAATTCCCACTATTTTCTTTAATCCTCAAGTTTAATTCCAACAGGAATGGAGAAAATGGCATTCCCAACCGAGGTTAAGAAATAGAACTGGAATTTTCACCTCGCTCCGTGAAAGGGTTTATATTAGGTGTTGCTCTGTATTCTCTAAGGAGCAATTTGTGTGTTGAGTGAAATTAAGCTTTTCGGGCCCCAGATCCATAACGCTCTAGAAAAACTCGTGAATCTATCTGATACTCTTGAGGAGCATAGTTCCCTTAAATCAAAAGTGTTTTCCCATGGAAAAGCAATCATAGGCCCTGTAGACTTCACTTTTGAATGGACTTCGGAGCCTACGATTGTAGAACTGTTAGAACTCGTCACTTTGATTGATGAATCCTTCCTCGGACTGAAATCCCGTTATACTATAACAACAAAGGATGATAAGAACATTGATATAGAAGAAGCAATAGAAGATACCCCCAATGGAGCGTATTCCTTTTTTAAATTTTTCGGTCCAAGAATAAGCGTTGCCTTGGAGGCAATGAATACTTTAGTTGACCAATTACCTCTTCTTCGTGAAGGCACAATCAACAATAAGCCACTTACTCTTATTGGTGAATTCGATTTTGCTATACAATGGATAAGATATCCAGAAACAGATGAAATTATCTCATTCCTCAAAGAAGTTGATAATGTTCTTGCTTTAAGTGGAGTTTGGTACACTGTAACTACTAAAGGTCATTTATCACACAGAAAAGATGATTCTCAAGCATTACTACAAATTCAGAGAGCCAAAGAAGAAGCGGAAGGAGAAGCACGAAAAGTAACACGTTATGCTTAGGAAGAAGCATTTAATAAACCGGGATAGTTACTGTAAAGCGAGAATACTAATTCAAACTGCTATGGAGAAAAAAAGAGGGAAGATATCAGTTCTCTTTTTGATTTGCTTCATATAGTCCAGCAGGATCCTTTCATGAATACCATCTAATAAGTAAATTTGATCTTTATCATCAAGTTCTCTCTAAACAAATTTTCGCCTAGTCTTTCGTTAATCGTCACAAGTCTTTTTCAAGTTATAACTCTAAAAAATACCTTGTCCATCATACCTGTCTCTAAATTGAAATCGAAAGCTCTACCATACAAAGGGAATAAACCTCTTAGTCTTTTTCCGATATGTAATGTATTCTAAGCCAAAATATTCTATTAAAATCTCTTCCTCATATTTGGAAATATTATAGTACCCTAGGATTCCAAGGAGGAGGAACAAAAGTAAAGGATTTTGCATTATAAATAGAAATCCTATGAAATAGTAACAGTATGAAGCATAGAGTGGGTGTCGGATATATCTATACATCCCACCTGTTTCTAGTATTATTGGTATTCCCCATGAGAAAGCACGATTCCATCGTGAGATGCGTCCTCCGATTGCTACAACTGTTGCACAGGAAATAACAACAATGCCTAGAAATTGAATAAAAAAGCCATAGAAACCCAAATCAGTTAACCATGGATGATACAGGACATTTGAATCAAACAAATTTTCTACTGCTATCCATATCATCAAAAACCAGATTACCATTGATGAAAAATAAGTGACTATTGACAAACTATCTTGTTTTGCATCAGGTCGGATGTTTCCCTTCCTTGTACTTTCTTTACGTCTGTAAGTAACAAAATCGAGTGGTAAAGAGATCATTAGATATAAAAGCAGATTTATTCCTACAACATACCCTATAATCACATAGTCTAACATTTTTGACTCAGCTTTAATACTTGGAATATGTAATTATTGGCCGTTCTTTACTTCCTTTTCCTTATATATTCTTAATCTTGGTCTAGATCATCTTTTAGTTGTTTTTTTATATAAATCGGCTAGTTCGTCGATATCAAATTCTTCTAGAATTTCCTTCTGTTCATTTAGAGAACTAGTTTCATCCTCATCTAAAATGGCTCGTAATTTCTCATATTTGGTACCCTTAATCAGATCTGGATTTTGTAATTTTTCACGTCCTTTGGTAGTAATTTTCCAGACTTGCTTAAAATCATCAAATTCCAATTCACCATTCGAACGCAATTTGCGAAGCAAACCCAAAATTTTATCCCGATTGTATTCTACTTGGCCTGTGCGTGATATTATCTCAAGTTGACCTAAGATGGATAATAATGGTAAGCCTAATTTCTTTTCTACAAGTATATCAAAGATATATATAGAAAGAAGCCTTGAAACACGGTCTTCAAGAGGAAATTTATCTTCCGTCAAGCATTCCTGAACCCATGTGAGTACTTGTTCGAATGATTTGGGAATTTTCCCCGTTGTGGAAAAAACACGATGTGGGCGATCATATCTATTTAAAATATCTAATTGATCAATAATTACTGAAGGATGAGTTCTTGCGATATCTACTTTGTTAAAAACAATAGCTAAAGGCTTACCTAACATCAGAGGATTGTTTAAAATTCTAAGGAATTCTCTCCGTACTTCAGGAAAACTTTCTTCTTCACTCCCATCAATAACAAATATACTTGCATCTACATGTTCCAAATATTCCTCAACGAACCTCCGTACTTCTTTTCTACCACCAACCTCAATTATAGTAAAATTAATTTTCCCGTTGAGTATGATATCATAAGATTGATGAGCGGTTGATGGTATTCCTGGTTTAAACTCACCTTTTTGATAGGAATTTATGAGAGTTGTTTTTCCACTCCTTTCTAGCCCATATAAAAGTACCTGAATTGAAGTTTTCAACACTGTTCACTTATCATCTCATTCTACTCGTTCAATTTTAAAATATACTGGTCGAAACCAATCGGTACAACCAACGATGTTACTATTTTCATCCACCATATGAGGAATATTTCCTCCATAAGCAAGCGTTAAAAGATCATGTCGTATATCTGCCCACGCCCATTCGCAAAAACCTTCTGGAGGTTTATATCGACTCTCTTTCGTAATTTTAAACTCCTGTCCATCCTTAAACCGTTCACAGGGTTTTATGTCATGATACTCGTCCTTTACGTACTCCTTTATTATATCACTATTAACAGTTCTTTTAATAATGGATATTTTACAGTCATACACGCTCTTTTCACCAATAACAAATGAAATTTTGTTTATATATTTAAAGAAGAATTTTCAAATAACAACTAGGTCAATCGTAAATAGCTCTTATAAAATCTACTCGAGATAATCCCTATCGAAGAAACTCAATAAACATTCTAAGAAAAGACTTGAGGAAATAAAAATGAGCATTATTACATTAATTTCTGCAGGTATCGCGATTCTAATCTTTATAGGCCTTAGTATTTTTCAATTCTTACTTGTTCTAGGAAAACCATATGGAAAAGCAGCCTATGGAGGGAAATATGAGGTTCTACCGAACAATATGAAAATTTTAAGTGGGTTAGCTATCATCATATTCGTGATTGCATCAATTTTTGTAGCAGTTCGGGCGGAAATTCTTATAAATTTTCCCTTTCCTGATTTAGCTAATTTAGGTGTATGGGTATTAGCATTTTATTTAGCTCTCAACACAGTAGCAAATTTTCTATCTGAAAGTAAGCTGGAAAAGCAAATTATGACTCCAATATCTTTGACAGCATGTATCTGTCTTTTCTTAGTTGCTTTTGCTCTCTGAAAATCTGTAAACGGAATTGTGAAGAAGAATAACGAGATTTATCAGACTTAAAAACTGACGAACGCTCAGAATTAATTGGGAGAAATGAACTGTCAGAAATTCATAGAATCTATTTTCATCGGTAAAGGAGAGTTAATCTAATGAAAACCACTTAACTTCTGGTTTATTTATTCTATGGTCTAAGAATGGATTGTTGAAAGCTTAAGAAGAAGCTCATCCGCACTTGTTAATTTTGCAAAGTAACCTCCGAGAATACTGTTGTGATGATCAATTATCTGGGATGCTGAAAGATTTTTAGAAGGCCATGTACTGTGACAGTCTTTTACAAGCGTCACATCATATCCCAAACTAAAGGCTTGTCTTATAGTCGTATCAATGCAATATTCTGTTTGAAGTCCGAGTACAATAATTTCATTCGTGCTCATTGATTTTAATAATTTGTCTAAGTTTGTTTTATGAAAAGAATCAGGTGTAGTCTTCTGAAGAATGGGTTCCTTGATTTGTGGATTGACCTTTGGATGAATTTCCCACCCTTCAGATCCAAGTTCATCTGGATCATCTTTTCCACCTATATTTTGAATGTAAATCACTTTACAATTTGCTTTTCTAGCTTCATACAGAATTTTTTTAGTATTCTCTAGTAAGAGGTCACCTTGGAATATTGGAGCTGATCCAACGAAGTTTCCAACCTGTAAATCAAGAATTAGTAACGCTATAGTCATTATACACCATCTTTTCCTGAGATCAATTAAATTTTTTTTACGATTAGATAATAAGAAGTCCTTTATTTTGGAGATTCATAGGTTTGTCTATGGCGGAATTAAAAACTAAAAAGAATGATCAAAATGTTGAAGAATTCCTGAATTCTGTCACTGATCCAAAAAAACGTGCTGATTCTTTTGAAGTCTTAAAACTAATGAAAGATGTCACAAAGGAAGAGCCCTGTATGTGGGGAAATAGTATTGTTGGTTTTGGAGATTATCATTATAAATATAAGAGCGGTCGGGAAGGTGATTGGTTCTTGATTGGATTTTCACCTCGCAAGCAGTATCTTACACTGTATATCGTGGCAGGTTTTGATCATTATGAAGATTTATTAGCAAAACTCGGAAAATACAAAACAGGAAAATCTTGTTTGTATCTCAAAAGACTTTCTGATGTGAATAGTGATATTCTAAAAACGTTAGCTAGTGAATCAGTGAAGTTTGTGAAAGAACGAGCTGATTAAAGTTTCAATTTGGGTTAATAGCCTTAAAAGAGAAACCGTCTATATTCACTCATTTTTAGTTGACTCATGATTGGCCCAATTCTTTACCCATTTGGACAATTAGCCATTGCATTTTCAACTATAATATTACCGATATAGTAACAAATCTTCACCTAAAATTAATCGGTACTAAAATGGCCGAGGGGGTAATTCATCCTTTATTCCCTCATAAAGCTGTGAATTGATTTTGTTTAACAATGCCTCTAGGTAAGGTTTAATGTCATTATTGTAGAAAAATCGACACATCAATAGAAAATCTGTATTTTTCCCAATTCGCTTTATTATCCATCCCTCTCTATCCATTTCTTCTGAATCATCAGTTTCAGTCCTTTTTGCCTCTAACCAGAGATCTTTTTCTGATGGAATAATTGGTATAAATGATTGAAATATTGCTCGTTCATTTGGATCATTTAAACCAAAGTTCCTGATTATTCCTTCATCTAAATCGGCAATATACAGACTTAGAAACCGCATACCCAGCATATTTTTTGCTTCAAACCGAGAAATTTCAGTAGTAATGTGTTTAGAGAGATGGGAGGGAAAATGTTGTGAAAATTGTATAATTTCTTTTATTCGGGTTTGTTCCGACAAAGGAATGACATTTAGTCTTGAAAAATTGGAGTCTACAATTGATGAGAGAAAGACGTTCAAATTTCTATCGATAGCTTCGATTTTGGCTTTTGTATACCCCACATTATCAAAAATATCCTGTAATACAATATAGGCTATTGGTATAGTGTTTTCTTCTTTCGGATTGTACATCACTAATTGAAAATTAGCTAAATGAATACTACGTAATTTACCTTCTCCTGCGAACTCTCTAGAGAAAGCAGTTAACGCGCTCACTAAAGGCCAGAGGAGAGTAGGGTCCACTTTTAAATCAATATCGTCATTCAAGAAAATTTCGTGTCCAATTCCAGTCTCAATGTTACAAATAGCAAAAAGATGAATCATTTTAGATGTTCACAACCCACACCTCGCTCCTTAACTTCTGCCGTTTAAATTATTAGCCTAAATTTTTGTCATAATCAACAGCTTTATTAGTTCGATATAGAACATTCCTATATCGTATTATCTTATATCGTACAAATATGAAAAATTGATCCACGATGAACGAACAAGAAATGAAAGATTTTAGTATTAAATTAATGCAAGAAGCTAATGTAACATGCTTCACAACTATGGACGAAACTGGATATCCTCATACGAGAGCAATATTCAATCTCAGAAATATAAAACAGTTCCCCACACTCGCTAAGATATTTGAAAATCAAAAGGAAGATCTTCTGATCTATATTTCCACAAATACATCATCTACCAAAGTGAAACATATCCGTACTAATACTGCGGTATCTCTATGTTTTACGGATCCTGAAGATTTTAGAGGATTAACACTTGGAGGGAATATTGAAATTGTGACAGATGAGACGATAAAAAAGGAGCTTTGGCTTGATTGGTGGGATAGATATTACCCAAAAGGGATTGAAGATGAAGATTATACCATTCTCAAGTTACAACCAAAAACCGTCGAGGTTTGGTATAAGGGTAAATTTAAATTTCAGTTTACGTGAGTTTCATGAGTTCTATGAAAGAGCAACGAGCAGCGGGTTACTTGATTGCAAAAATACATCAAAGAAGTGGACGTATCTTTGCGAAGAAGCTCAAAGAGCACAACATACAAGACATTAATCCTGCACAAGGAAGAATTCTATTTGCTTTATGGCAAAATAATGGATTATCTATTATTAAACTTTCTAAAGAAACAGGACTCAGTAAATCAACTTTAACTCCGATGTTGGATCGTTTAGAAAAATCTGGACTCATTAAAAGAGTTCACTCGACAAATGATAGAAGGAAAATATTAATTTTTGTTACTGCCAAAAATAAACAATTACAATCACATTATATTTTAGTATCGAAAAAGATGACTGAAATTTTTTATAAGAATTTTACAAATGAAGAGAGAGATCAGTTTGAAATTTATTTACAACAACTGCATAACAATCTTCTAGAGGAAGAAACTCAGAAGTTATGAGGCGCAGATCCACATCTGGGACAGTACCGCTCGTTAAATTCAATAATAGCTCCACAAGTTGAACAAAATTGTTCTTCCTCAGAAAGAAAATAAACAGACATTTGACCTAAATTACTTGGATGGTGAAAATTTGATCTGGGCAAAATATCTTGATAGTAGGAATGAAATTAGGATTCTAGGTATAATCGAAGAACGATTACAGAGAAAAATTCCACTTCTTGATTCTCAAGTGATATGGAATGATTTTGGAGTGTTTCTTCACAACAAAGCCATTACTGGTTTCGGATTCTATTCTCAAGAATTAAACGCTCTTCCGAACGAAATATGGGCCCTGAAGAACTTAGAAGTCCTTAATTTCGTGAATTGTGGATTGAATGAATTGTCCACAAAGATCGGATCTTTAATTTCATTAAAAGAACTCTATATTGGAGGAAATCAGCTTACAGTGATACCGAAGTCAATTGAAAAGCTAAATAATCTCCAGATTCTTTATATACTTGAAGATAACCTTTTTTCAATCCCTGAAGTAATTGGTAATCTCAGAAACTTGAACGAACTTGTTCTCTCCAGTAAATTTGTTAAAAAGCTTCCTCATTCAATAATTCAGTTAACCAGCAACACATGTAGTGTTTACTTAAATAACCAAGAAGTAATGATACCTGATTCGACTGATAAAAAAAGAAATCATTGAATCGATAAGAAGAGAAAAAACTTTTCAGAATAAGTGTATAAATAGGGTGAAATGTAGGTGATTATTAGTCAAAAGAATCAGGTGATTCTTCGCCATGCCACAGAGAAAGATTTTCCTCAAATCGATGAACTCACGATGATTTGTTACTCTGCTATTTATGAGAGCTTTGTAGAAATGGTGGGAAAGGAAATTTATAAAGAGATATATCATAAACCTGATTTACCCTGGCCTAAAAGCAAAACGATACAGAATCACAATTTATTCGCAGAGCATCCTGATTGGTTATGGGTTTTAGAAGAACAGGATTTAATTTTCGGATTTGTATCCTTCAAGCTTAAGCCTGAGAAGAATTATGGAATTTTTGATAATAGTGGAGTCCTACCTGCTTATGCAGGTCAAGGATGGGGGAAATTTATGTATCGACAGGTTTTAAAATTTTTTAAATCAACTGGCCTTAGATTTGCATTAGTAGAAACTGGTTTAGATGATGCTCATATTCCAGCTCGTCGAGCTTACGAAGGAGTGGGATTTGATCATCAGGATCTCATTACCATGTATTATCAGGACTTAGATAAAAATAATCCAAGTTCAGATACACAAGAATGAATTTGAGGTAAAATTAGAATGAATAACTAATTTCAACCAATTCATATCCACCTTCAATTCGTAATCGAATGGTTGCTGAGTTCTCTCTATATAAGTCCTTATACCGCTCTTTCAGTGGTGACAAATTAAAAATGAAGAGCTTCGTGAAAAAAGCAGTACACATATCTTCATTTGCTTCATGACTGAAGAGGATTGAAGTTTGGACAGGATACGACTCTAACCAAGTATCAGAAGCGATTAAACAAAATATATGGTCTTTACAGCCACCACCATAAGAAGCGTTAATTACTAGTTTATTTCCCACCATCGAAACATCATTAATCAGAATATTATCTCGAGGAGCAGAGAGATACTGGGAGTTATTTACTGAAATATCCTCACTTTCAAGAAATAATATTGGATTTATAATGAAAGCTCCAACAACAATTAAACCCAAGAGACAGACAGTAATAATAGAACTTAGTACAATTTTAAGTGATAATAACATAATAGCCTACCCAAAACCATTACCAAGGAGCTTTTTCCTCACACATTCTCCTTGGTATCCTATTATGGATGAAGTGATAAGTGCTTACTTGTGTGTGAACAAACACCTGTATTCGCTTTAGACAACACTTTGTCTAAAGGTGAGATTCACTTCATCTTTTTATATATCTGCGAGGCTCTGTCTTTGTAATGTTGAACTGCGGGTTGATCAAAGGGATTAGACCCCTTTAATTGACATAAACGAACCGTTACTGCATGAAGAAAGCCTACACATTGAGCTGTTTCTGCTATTGTGTTTTTTTCAAGTTCTATTTGAAAGACAGGACCTGGAAAAGTATCCGCGACAGCCCGAGAAGTAATGTTCAGATGTTGCCCAGCTGTTCCTTTTATTCCAGGTACTAATTTTCTTAAATTTTTTGGATAATCTTCTTCTGTGAGATCATTAATATAGTTATTACATAAGATACTTACAAGAAAAGAGTCATTGACGCCACCATACCATCGTTGAAGATCAGAATGTGCACTTCGAGGCATTATATGCAAAGATGTGTCGAGAGTATCAGTCGGAGTTTTTGGTACAGATTCATTTAGGAGTTGTGTAAATAATATCCCTAATCCTTCGGTGAAATGACCAGAGGGAAGAATTTTTGCCTTACTTATCCCCGATTGTTCCAGATTCCAAAATTTTATAGCTGTTTGTTCTGCTAAGGATCCTTTCTTAAAAAACTGTTTATAACTCTTTTTTAAATTAGATAAAAATTCTTCTGGATCAAGACCCATGGCAATCATTGGTACAATACCAAGTTCGTTTTGAATAGCAAAGCGTCCAGAAATATCATGTGTTACAGAGACTATAGACCATCCGAACTGGTTCGCTACTTCTAATAATGGCCCACCATTCGTTACAACGAGAGATTCGTAATCTAAAAAATAGGGGATAAAACTAAGCACTTCATTTGTAGTTCCCGAGCGAGAGCAGTATATAACCCGGGTATTTTTCTTATCAGCCTCTAGAAATGTTTTCAAGATGTACGGATCAGGAACTTCCAAGTGAGTGGTTGGAACTGTAGCGTGTGCTTTGAACACTAAGGGTTGTACCTGAGATCCTCCGATACCAACGATTCCTAAATGTGAATAGTCACCCAAGACATTAGGAATATTCTTTTTCAATTGTTTGGCTCGTGAGATAAATTCATCCATTTTCTTGACAAAATCAGGAACAATAAAGGAATCTATCTCATGTGGAAGTTCTGCAACCTTCTCTGGTATGGTTATTTTCATGATTTTTCACATTACTTCTATGAATAGAAATTAGTGATTTTATCATTTTGCCTAATAAAAGAGTCAATTCTTAATGAAGCCAATATCCAGGAGTTATTTTTATTGAGGAATTTGCCTTCTTTTGATTAATTCTTTTACTATAATAACAAAAAAGACCATTGAAATACCTATAATCGTTATAATTAGCAATAATTTGATTAAATCCTCGGTAGGATCAATGAAAGATGATTCATATGAATAACCTGCATTTTTCCAGGCGTTGAACCCTTCTAACATGTTATAAACCAAAGTATAGTTTAAATCTATCAATGAATTTGATGCAATCACAGATCTTGATCCTGACCTACAATACACAAGAAGGGGTTGAGTTTTATTTTCTGGGAGTTCGTTTTGTCTAAAAGCTATTTCCTCATGCGGGATTAAGTGAGCATAAGTTATATGACCAAGCGCATATTCTTCTTTAGTTCTCACATCCAAGATATATAGACTACTCATATTATCTATTAAATTGTAGGCTTCAGAAACCGAGATATCATTGTAGCTATTGGTTATCTTGGCCTGAGTTTCCAATTCATTGACCGATGAATATGGAGAAATGAGAAGAAGTATCACGAGTAAACGAAGGGACAATTTTTTCTGCGATTTTTACACACTCATTAGGACTCAAAAATCAAGTCTGTATTATTAAACCAGACGAAACATCGGACATTTAATATGAATAAATAGATTTTTCCTTATGTTATCCATCTAAATTCAATTTTATAGCATCTTCAGGACAAATCTCTACACATCGATTGCAATAATAACATTCCCCTTTTTTACTATTAGATGCTGCTTCTTGAGTTGGACATATTTTTTCACAGAGTCCACACTCTGTACAATCTTCAGTCCGTTGATATGTGTTTTTAGCAAATCGACTTAAAAGATCTGACCCTGCTCCAAATGGGCATAAAAACCTGCAATACGGACGATAAAAGAAAATACTGGCAATTCCAATTACAATCAAACCGAAGAATGAAATCAACAGGGTAAAATCAAAGGGAGGATGTAAAAATAGGAAACCAGAAAAAGGGTTAAATAAGGGAAGAATTAGGATACTCCAAAGAAGGGCAAATAAAAAAACTACACCGAAAAATAACCAGCGTATTTTGTTTGTAACTTGCCTTGAAACTTCGAAATGAAATTTGTTTTTCTTTTGCTGCTTTATATTCGATTTGAAATTGATTAATGACAGTAGTTCTTGAAATGTGCCTAAGGGACAGGCAAATCCGCAAAAAATTCGACCTACGAGGAGAGAAGTCCCAAATAGAATACTCAAAACGACTAAGACTGGAAGAAGATACCACAGATCATTTCTTGAAGCCAGTGCTAGAAAAATTTCTTGAATAGGCAGAAGAGGATTGGGAATCGCAGCCATGATAAGACCCCCAATAATTAAAGTAATTAGATAGATAACTGTAGCTGCTTTTCGGGTCATTAATTTTGCATCAATCAACATAATACAGAATAAAAAAGTAATTAACCATAAAAAAAGTACAAACACTCCTGAGATTGCTCCATAGGTATCAAAAGGAAGCGGATTCTCCTGGAGAGTTTTTGAAATCAAGCTAAACCCAATTTGTTCAACAATTCCCATATTCACACACACTTCTTATTCATTTTTCAGTTTAACTCGTATTTACTACTATAAAAAGGTTCTATTAGATCAGAAGATCAGTTTAGTTAAAAAAAAATTGGAAATATGATAAAGATTCTCTATCATATTTCCCACTAGATATAAAGATCTGAAATCACGATGTTTCTTTTGGTGCCTTTACAAGACGCTTCCATAAAGTAGGCCAGAGGGGGATTACTAACAAGACGGTTGCTAGTATTGGTGCCATAAAAAACATTGAAAATTTATTAAAACTGATGGAAGATGCCGTTGCTACAGGATAACCAGCTACTATACCAAGTAATGCGGTCCCTAAAGCAAGGATACGCACCCATTCCTTATTAGGCCGACGTAGAATTCCAATTGTTACAATACCAAATCCAATAGCTGCTATCCAGTTAACACGTTGTAATCCTTTGAAGACTGCATGTAAAGTGACAAGAGGATCTGGTATGGGAGGATAAGAATCTGAACTCGGTGGATAAAGTCCCATACGATTTGTACTGGCGACACCATTCAAGAAACACATTACATAAGCTATTCCTGTCATTAAAGCAAATAATACTGTGATCCATGGAATATTTTCGACATAATGTGTAAGTACTAAGAATATAACAAGATTTGGGAGGAAAATTATTCCCCAAACTGGTATCAAACCCATTTGCATTGCAGGTATCATGGGCCAAAAACCCGCTAGCAGACAAAGAGTATTCCCTACAACAGCTAGGGAAACAGACCACTCTTCATTGGTGTAGAAACCATATGCACTTAAAGCAAATAAAATTCCACCAATGAAACTGAGATCAAAGATAATTGGGAGATAATCCTTAATAATAACCTCACAACCTGATTCAGCAGCAAGATTGGTCATTTCTTCAAGGATATACGGTTCATAGGTGAATATAAAAAGGCCAAGACCACCTACGATGCCTATTACGGCTCCAACAAATGATAGGAGAAATCCTAATCGTTGATTATAATCCATCAAAATCATCTAAAATTCGTTTATCGTAATAATTTGTATGTAATTCAAGTAAAACAACATATAGTGGTTATATTAAATATTTTTCACTCACAATTCCACAACATAATGTTGAAAACTATTTAAAGGTTAATTTTCCTTCAAAGCTCAAGTGAATCATTTTATGACAACTAATGGTTTTCAGGAAATAACGTCTGATGAACTTGAAGTATTTGGTTTATCCAGCTATGAATCTCGGGTTTACCTATCTTTGTTATCCTCTGGTATAAGAACAGCAAAAGAAATTTCTTCTGAATCAAAAATCCCATTTGGGAGAATTTATGATGTATTAAGCTCCTTAGAAGACAAAGGTCTTGTTGATAAACAGGAATCTCGTCCTAAGAAATTCGTTGCAAAGGATCCTAAGTCAACACTTAGTAATCTCTTAACAATTAAAAATTTGGAACTTGAATCTCTAACTCAGAAAGCTGTTCTAGTTGAAGAAAAGTTGACTAAATTACACACCATCAAACCAGAGGAAAGCTTATTTTGGAGTGTCGCTCTCGGCGAAAAGGCCATAGGTCAATATATTGAGAAGTTAAGTGAAACAAAAAAAGAACTAAATACAATCGTTAATCTTCGAGTCGCTTCTCGAATGCCTCAAAAAGATATAATTATGACTCTTATTGACACTATTACAATATTAAACTCAAGAGGAGTTTCTATCAAAATTTTGTTAAGTGGAGTATCACCAGGAAGTTTAGAAGAGGAATATATGGCCTCAATCGCAAAATTCTTTGATGTTTTCGATAGAAAAATTGTCAAGTATTGTTTAAAATGCACAACTGCTTTCGATGTTATTGATAATGAGAAAGTAATCGTCAAGGTAATGAATCCTGTCAAACCTGATGAATTTTTTGCCTGGATATATGTATGGCAGAAAAAGTTTGCAGAGGAATTAAAACCAAAATTTCACGAAATGTGGTCTGATGCACATGAATTGAGAATTGAACTAAAGTAAATATCTTCAATATAGTAAAAGCATTAATGCAATTAGCGAAATCACACTCCAAAGTAGTAATGTCTCCTTTTGGCGAAATTTACCATAATCAATTAAGCCATTGAGGAAGATTAAGGCTATTGCCACTATAAATAGTTGAGGAGTGATAAATATAGATATCACAGCTATCACTTGGAGTAACAGTCCAAGAATTAACATTTGGACAACCTTATGTCTAACTGTTCTATCATTAACTTGACGAGGAAGTTCTCTACCATGTTGGAGTCTAGATAGCTTAAGATTGTCAGTTAGAAGATAGTAGGTATTCGTAATGGTTTCAAAAAAGCCAAAGACAAAACCAAATAATCCGATATTTATTATCTGTGATAGCGATAATTGTTCAAAGCTCATGAATATTCACGATTCCAAGAGTTAATCTCAGTCCACTAATTTATTCCCAAGGAAGTTTATTATCTCCCAATTCTTTTTATTGGAAACTCAGTGCAATCACAAAAACGGGTCTATGATACACTCGATTTATATCTGTGACGCCAAATTCCAAAGCTTTGGAACAGAAAACATGCCAATAGACTATAGACAACTAGTTTCTGCATGCTTACTCTTATCAACAGGTCTTCATAAGTCACTATCTTGGGAATCAGAAAAAACAACCCGCCATAAGCTAGAACTATCAATATAAGTATTAGATATGTGATGGCATATACTTTTGAAAATTTTTGATCTTTTATTGTCAGTATAAGTAATATGCCTAATACTATTGAGACAAGTGTGAATCCAGTTACCACCAATGAATCGTGAATAATTGTTACTAAGTTTGCGGGGGTGAAAGCAATCCCGATAAAAGCAATTGCTGCAACAGTCCCAATTTTTGCCACTATCTTACTCAATTTTTGCTCTTCTTCTGTAGAATTAAAAATTTCTGGGATAAATCGAAAGTAGCTAAGAAAGGTAAGACCCAGTCCCACAAGAGCTACAATAAACAAGATTACAGATATTAAATTCCCCTTCCCTGAGTACGCCACAGTCCTACCTAAATCACTAAAGAAATTAGTAAAAAAACTATATCCCTGAGCTGTTTCATCAATTCTTGTACCACCTGTATAGAAAATCATGGCTATAAAGGTTAAAATAATAAAATGAAAGGTTCCTATAAACACTAGGGGAAGCGTATGTTCTTTTTTGAGATACAATTTTCTACCTCTTGTGTAGTGTTTGCCTAAAACCTTTTTTATATAATTGGAATGGGTAAACACCGACAGAGTAAATTGGATATTACTAGCTCACAAATTCTCCAAAACAACCTAACTCTAAAATCTTACTGAAATGTACTATAATAGAAATTATGGAAATTTGCTAATGGTTGGTAGAGGGTTAGAAACTGCTTTCATTGATACTCATTATAATCTAAAGTTTGGTGATCTAGTTTTGGTTCATACGGAAAAGAATGAAACTCAAAGAACTGATTCAGCTATTTTAGAAAGATTTTCAAGTGAAGAACTTTGGATTCTATCTGTAAAAAAGAAATGCCAAGAGGGTAACCTACCTGTAGATAAATGCAATGTACTTAAAGCACGAGAATGCTACGATGAGTGGTTCCAGAGTTGCGATTAGGGCTGAGAGTCAAGATTTGTATCCTTGCTTACTTAGAATTTTAACAAGACCATTTTTTTCTCCAATATAGGCTTTATTCACCATATTTATGAATAATCCTGAATCTACTACCCCAGTTAAGACTTTTAGTTGTGAAGAGAGCTTTTCTGGATCAGATATTTTTCCAAAATCTACATCCAATATGAAGTTTCCATTATCAGTAATTAGAGGGCCAATTTTCGCAAGTCCTTGCCTTAATTTAGCTTTTCCCCCCATTTTCTCAAGTTTTTGTACAAGTGGGATATGAGCTTCAGGAATTATCTCAACAGGAACCCCTTGTACCCAATACTCACCCAATTGGGAGGAATTTTTCTGCCAATCAGCGATGATGATCAGCTTTTTGGCACTTTCAGCAACAATTTTCTCCTGAACTAAGCATCCTCCACCCCCCTTGATTACATTTAAATCTGATGTAATTTCATCTGCTCCATCTATTGCTAAGTCCAGCACTGGAAATTGATCTAATGATCCAAGTGGTAATCCTTCGTCTATAATTAACTTCTTCGCTTGATAAGAAGTTGGGATACAAGTAATATTCCAGCTGTTCTTAGCAACGAGGGCAGCTAACTCACGAACAACATAAATAATTGTTGATCCACTACCCACCCCAATTATTACGTTATCACGTAGATTCTCCTTTACCGCTAACTTAGCTGCCTCTCTCTTGGCTCTTTCAACTGATTCTGGGTTCATAAGAAATCCTCATGGTTTGATTTCCAACTCCCCTCTACCCCCTTGAGTTACTCTTGTGATCGTTCCTCATCTTTTAAGACACGTCTTAATACTTTCCCGATGTCTGACAGAGGTAATTGCGAACGTATCTCTATGTAACGCTCATCATACGGTTGTTTGTATTTGACTAATTTTCTTCGAGAATACTCCAAAATTTCTTCTTTAGTTAAATCAATATTTGGTTTTGGGACTATATAGAGTTTTACAGTTTCACCTACTGAAGGGTGAGATACCCCAATACACGCAGCATTAGAAATTTTTGGATGTTCTATCATAACCTCCTCAATTTCTCGTGGATAGGCTTTAAATCCTCCAACATTAATTAAATCCTTTTTCCTATCAGTTATATAAAAATAAAAGTCCGAATCATACTTACCAATATCACCAGTGAGAAAATATCGTTTCCCATCAATATCCCTCATGACTTCAGCCGTTTCTTCAGGTCTCTTGTAATATCCTTTCATTACCTGAGGTCCAGAAATTGCTATTTCTCCTTCCGTGTCGATTCCTAGTTGTTTTGTGCCTGTTTCAATATCAAGGATGATTGATTCTGTATCAGGAACTGGAATCCCGACAGACCCATCTTTTTTCAGGGGTGTATCTGTTCCTGGAGCTGGAGACATTGGAATGATGTGAGAAACAGGAGAGGTTTCAGTCAAACCGTATCCTTCGGCAAGATTAGCTCCAGATAAGGCTTCGAATTCCTGTAAAACTGAAACTGGTAATGGGGCTGCCCCACTTGTACTTGTCAATAAGAAGCTCAAATCATATTTCTTCAAATCTGGATGATTGAGTAAAGCCATGTAGAGAGTGGGTACTGTGTTGAAAATTTGTACCTTATATTTTTCGAGGAGATACAGAATTTGGCTGAACTTATTTTCACGGGGATCGAGCATTAAAACCATGAGGCCCCCAAAAAATATTCCTAAGTTCATAGATGTTGTCGCTCCATAACTGTGGAAAAAGGGTAGACTACCAATTCCAATTACTGTTCCGCGTTCTGGAGCTGGATCCATCCATACTGAACACTGTATCACATTACTTACAAGATTTCTATTCGTTAACATGGCTCCTTTAGGTGTACCAGTTGTTCCTCCTGTGAACATAATTACAGCAACATCGTCAGGTTTAATTGTAACTTTTGAACGTCCTTTGGGGTTATACTTTTCAAAAATACCTTTCATATAGATATCTCGGGAATCTAACCTACTGATTTTCCCCATCAATCCGCCTAAAAATGCTTTTATCTTAGAAAGGTAGGGTTTAACACTAGCTACCACAATAAATTCCAAAGGAGTTTTTCTCTCATCCCTTACCGCCTTACAAGTTTCATAAGGAGAAGCACTTGCTGTTATCATATCTGCACACACAATTCCACGTGCTTCACTTTGGATAACTTGCGCAGCTAGCTCACTCGCTGGATATTGGAAATTCAAGCTCACTACTGTTGCACCTGCTTTTAAAATTCCATAATAAGCTACTACAAACTCCACCATATTTGGTAGAAATACTGCAATTTTATCTCCTTGCTGAATTCCCTTTTCTACTAAAAAGGAAGCGAACCTATCAGTTTGGTCGCCTAATTCAGCATATTTAACACTTGCAATTTTGTCAAAACTAGTAGTTTCCAGCACAAGAGCATCATTTTCAGGAAAATCTTTCACCGCATCATCTAAAAATTGAAAAAGAGGGATTTCTGGATAATCTATATGTTTTGGGACTTTTTCTGGGTATAAAGGAATATCATCTGGAGTAACCATTTCGAACTGCACCTTAAATCTGAATAGTATTGTTTTCCTAATGTGGGATAAATGACTATTAATAAAGTTAATCGCTACCTTAACTCTGGGTGAAGGCTGGTTAACGTTTAATAATCCCAATTAGGGATTCAAAATAGTTTGTAGGGAAAAGAAAAAAGAATTTGGATATGGAAAAGATCTAATGCCAACGCCATTTATCCGTAGGCTCGATCTTAGGTTCCAGTCCATACTTTACTTCCAAAGGATGAAGATTTTCTTTCTTGTGCAATCCCTTCTGAAGAATCACATCATCCGCCTTTTTATCAGTACTTGGTTCCACCTTTTCTCATTCCGGGGTCTTTGTTAGTATTTTGCTCTCTCAAAGGCCCGAGAAATAGTGGAGTAATTATACTAATAAAGAACGTTACTACCTAAGTGCTACTAGGTCGAATTAGTGGAAATTGGAAACAATTATAAAGCAAGATGAGTGTAATTTCAAGTCAGGAACAAAAATCTGATTTTTCACTCGTCCTTGGTAAGTTCTTTTTAGTCCCTTCTAATTCTCTCGTAACTGTTGAATGATAGTGCCTCCTCGAATTAAAGAAACGAAAGATCCCGTGAAACTTGTACGATCTGGAATCTTTGCACTTAATAACAAAAAATGGAAAAAAGCTGTGAGGAAATTCGAGCTCGCATTAAATGATGAAGAAATACAAAAT
>DXJL01000113.1 GCA_019057635.1 Candidatus Heimdallarchaeota archaeon | reverse complement strand
TTAATTTTCTTTCATTAGATGAATCTCTTAGTAATATTATTTCTACATGGGATCATTATACACTACTTCCTAGCATGAATAAAGACCTTAAAATTAAAGAAAACGGAAACAACTATGAGATTCAGTTCGGGAGCCGTTTTTATTCCCTTCCACAAGACGAAGTAAAGTTACTCAAATGCAAAAATGTAACAGCTGAATTTTTAGCTAAGACTGTTGCCATTAGTATGAAAGAATTTCTTCAGTCATTAAATAATGAATGTAATATTGAGGAGGTTAAAGTTAATGTTTGGGAGACTCCTCTTTACTTTGCGTCTTATTCCATTCAATTAACTCGGTTTTAAATTCCTGGAGAGATAATCTTGGGAATCCAGGTATTTCCTCACCCGAAGAAGTTAAATTGAACCGAACCCCTTTGTGATCATGATAATACGCAGCAAGAAGTGATAGAGCTATCTTGAACTTCTTTCGTTTTTTAATAGGATCCTTCGTTATCGTGGGATTCAATGTACTATATTTGCCAATGATTTCCCCAAAATCAAACCCCATCAATCCAATGAGAGGTGATTGAAAGTGAAAGGATAGAAAAATTGCTCTATCTCCATCTGTGAATCCACCGAAATTAAATAACTTGGTGGTTAACATATTTTGGGTAGTTCCCCAAACATTAGTTTTTTCTGATAAATTTTCATTATCTTCAAAGAATCGTTTAATGAGATATTCGTTGTCTCCATGTGCATGTATAAGAGTAATAGCTCCGTGTGAAATTGCCCAACGAATTGCTGACCATTCACCATCTAAATCCGTTACTAGAATGTTTGGAATTATCTGTAATTGGCGGAATAAAGAACAACTTCCGTCGACAGCAATAGTTACTAAATTTACTAAATTAAAATGTTGCTTAAAACTGTTTAAATCTGTTTCGAGAGAGGGACCTGATCCAACAATTAAATTTGGTTGTTTTAATAACTGATTTAATCTGTCTAAGAAATTTTGTGATCTGAATGGGCGATTCGTCAATAAAATCGATTCTAATTCCTTTGCAGAGTGAATATCTTCCTCAATGTTCAGTCCTAACTCTGAAACAATTTTTAAGTATTCAAGGTTCCAATTATCCAATTGCATTTGATAATACCCATCGATTATAAGATTTTAAGATCCAGTGTACCTATTCTATATTTAAATTAGTAAATTTTACCAGTACTTAAACCACATTTACAAAAGGTCTTTTTGTATCCAACGAGTACTAGTTATTGTAAAGAGTTTCCACTAAATATATAAAGCCTCTTGAAATTGCCCCAACTGGTTTGTAATCTCACAAACAGACATCTTGCGCTGAAATAACTTGTGAGATATTGCCGAAAGTTAAGTCAGGCTCCGTTCTGATCTGTACTGTTGTGCTCGCGCCTACGGGAAAATCGGAAAGCTGAAGGTTCTTCGGCCAAAGGGCCTGAGTCACACCCGGTCTCATTCCGAACCCGGAAACAATATCCCCTAGCGAAAAAGCGCATTGAGATACAAACACTTTTCTATTTATTTTTGCTCTATTCCCACGAATTTGTTGATGCGTTTTACGGTTTGAACATAATCCTAATGATTTTCCAGAATATTTAACAGGTACCTCATTAAAGAAACCTCCAAACCTTTATCCCAATATTAATTAATTCCTCTGTATTTTGTAATTTGTTGAATAAGAAGAGAAGATTTTAGGATTACAGTTTTCTCGGGGTAGTTCAATGGTTTTTTCTAAATTAGCCAATAGTTATTTTGATGAATTTCCATTTCGTCAAAGAAAGAAACTAGCAACATCATCAGATTATTTTTTTCTATCCCACGCTCACAGTGACCACACTACAGGAATAAAATCTGTGCTTTCTTCCCAAGACGCGATGATAGTTTGCTCGAAAGAAACTGCAGCAGTCCTTAAAGTTCTTCACCGAATTCCAAAAGAGAAATGCTTACTTATAGATACAAACCAATCACTAGATTTTGATGATTTCGTGATACATGCGGTAGATGCAAACCATTGTTTAGGTAGTTTGATGTTTGTGATCGAATCATCGGAAAATAGGAAAGAAGTCTATACTGGTGATTTTCGCCTTGGTAAACCAATTTTAGATGAATTAGAGCTTATACAAGGTGCGGATCATTTATGGGTAGATTATACCTATGGTGACATGCCAAGGTATAATTTTCCCTCTCGTAAGGATTTAATCTCCGAAATATTATCCCTTATGTTAGCGGATGGTAATTATCCTCACAAGGAGATCTGGATTGCTGCGTACCAAATAGGGAAGGAAAAACTATTGAAAACAATAAGTGATGCCTTGAAGGTGAAAATTTTCGCTCCTGAAAAAAAAGTTCAGATTTATAAAGAAATAGGTGGAGGTTGGGACATTTTTACTGATAATCCAGACTCTGGAATTTGTGTTGAGAGTAGAAGGAGGGTAGAAAATCTCACTGGATTAGATCAGCGAACAGAAGCCCGCTTGATTAATTCCTTGAGGATCTCACCAACAGGCTGGGCTGTTGAATTAGTTTCAAAGCGATTAGACGTCCATTATTTTCCCTACTCAGATCATTGTTCCTTTAATGAGGTAAACCAGTTTATTGAACTAGCAAATGCGCAGGAAATCACAAAAATTTAAGAAAAAACCGTACTAAAAATATAAACTTGATACTTCCTCAACCTTTATGACGCAAAAAGAGAGGTAATAGTTTTGAACGCGATAAAACTTCGTGATATTAGGGGAATTGGCCCTTCCAGTGAAAAGAAACTCGTTTCGTATTTTGGAAGCGAAAGTCTTGTTCTTAACGCGCTAAGAGGGTCACGAATTGCCGAGATCTCCTCTATTGATGGAATTGGTGAACGATTTGCCCTCAGCCTTTGTCGAAATCTACATTACCAGGAAACTGGGGAACAGATTCAGGATTTTCTAAAAACTGAAGATACTATTTTGATATATAATCGTATAATAGATTTAATTTCAAAATTTGGTAATACCTTCTATTCTCGATCAAAACTTTACTTATATTTTCCCCTCCCCATTACAGCATTAGCAAAAATCATTGATCGACAACTAATCACTCGACTTGGGTTAGAACTATACACAATAATTGAAAAATCCGCAAATTCGCTTACTGAATATGATGCACTGTTAAGACATTTAACTCCATTAAAGGAACACTCCGATTCTATTGATACTGCATCGCGTGCTGTTGCTACTACTGATAAAAGCATCTACAAAGAGCTTCTCTCAAATATAATAGGAAATTATTGTGAAATATTATTCATAGAAGATTATGAAAAGATTAATGACACTCTGGCTGGATCGGATGAAGTAATTTGGATTGGTAATGATTATACATTAGATGATGAGCTCCCAAACATAATTTCTGTCTCTGAATCTCAACGCCATGAAATTAATAGAATACTTCCAGAAAAAACATTGACTTTTTTTGCCCAGAACAAAAATACTCTGGTAACAATTGCTAAACTTGCATCGCTCCTTCAAAAGCTCCCCTCAGATAAGTTAGCTAATTATATTGGAGAAATGAATCTCAATATGCTGGTTGACATGGGTGAGGAGTTAAAAAATTTAGAAGAAACAGGTGAACCAAGTTCTAGCCTCAACAAGGAATTTTCACGCCTTTTAAAAGCAGAGACATCATTTGAAATGGTCTTAGAAGAAGTGCTTTTGACATTGAATGATGAATTAGAAAAGATGTTACAAGATACAACTATTCATTTGGAAGGTGAAAAAGTACTCGCTTTGCTAAAAGGATTCTCTGCTGAAGGGCAAGGATATTCAGCAAACTCCAGTCGTGAGGATTTACGTGAATATTTGGATGATGAATTATACTTGGCTGTAGAAGAAATAATAAATAAGGCTGAGAATGAACTATCCTCTAAACTCTTCTTATTGGACGAAGAAACTGATTATTTGAATGGTATTTTTCCTCGTGAGTTAAAATTCCCTATCGACCCTCAAGATGAGATTAAAAATCGATTCACAGAATATTTACGTAAAAAGTGCTCAAGTAAAGCATTTGAGTTAAAAGTTGATTTAGCTCAGAAACTGCAGAGGTATGAAGAAGTAGCAATGGAAGGACTCCATTGTATGCTGGAATTAGATTATCTCTTAATGATTGGTAAATTTGCTGGTTCCTATAATTTAGCTTTACCAGAATTTCTTGAAGGGAAAGGAACAGGTTTATACGTTAAAGAAGGTAGAAATCTATTCTTAGCGCAACAAGAACTGAAAGGACAGTTGAAAGTGGAATCAGTCTCCTATGCCTTGGGAGAACTTGGAAAAATTGCCAATGGAGTTAATGGAGAACGTATTGTCCTATTATCAGGAGCAAACAGTGGTGGAAAGACAACTTTACTAGTAGCCCTTGCAATCATTATCATACTTAGCCAAATGGGTCTTCCAGTTCCATGTTACGAGGCAAAAATTGGAGGATTCAAAGAATTACATTACTACCGAAAATCAACTGGACATATAAATGCAGGCGCTTTTGAATCAACCCTTCGAACTCTTTCACAAATGATCATGAGCCCAAACTCTAGACTAGTCTTAGCTGATGAAATGGAAAGTATTTCTGAACCTGGAGCATCTGCACGGGTTATTGCAGCATTTTTAGATTTGTTAGGACGATCTCCCGATTCTGTTGGTATTTTTGTTACTCATTTAGCTCAAGAAATCAGTAAATATTGTAAAGAAGGGTTACGAATTGATGGAATTGAGGCAAAGGGCCTTTCAGAGAACTTGGAACTAATTGTTGATAGAACACCCAAATACTACACATATGCAAGATCGACTCCAGAATTAATTGTACAACGGTTACAAAAAATTTCGAAAGGCACTGAAAAGGAAATTTATTCTTATATTTTAGAAGTGTTTGATTCTTAAAGTTTTAATTTGACATAAGAGTAATTCTCTGCTAAATGAGGATAAAAAATGATAATTAGGGAATTTCTCTGTATTCACGAATCAGGAACGGTTTTGTTTCATAGGAAATATCAGACTGGAAATTCAACAGACATTGTCCTTCGATCTGGACTTATTAGCGCATTATATAATTACGCTACTGCAGTGGAGAATGACGCTATAGATATATTACAAATGTCCAAAGTTTCTCTTTTCTTTAAAAAACGGGAACAACCTTTACTCTTTGTGATTTTTATTGAATCAACAATAAATCCCCAATGGTGTGAAAAAGAAATTGATCATCTTCTAGAACGGTTTTTCACCAAATTTCCCGAGGTAATGTGGCAGCGTGAGGTTGTAGACCTCGCTATCTTTGATAGTTTTTCTGAAGACGCAGATGAGATACTCCTCCCTCTTGGCAAGAAAATCGCTCTTCTCCTTTTTTTAATCGAAGATGGATTGCTCACAGAAGAAGAATACTTACAGGAAGGCTTGGATACATTAGGACGAAAAATTGGGAATCGTTTGCTCGAGAAACATCACGAATCCTTTAAACAAGCATTATCAAAAGGCCGAAATTTCGTTTTAGCTCGAATAGATCAACTAATCATGCAATTAGATGGTGAACATGTGAAGCGTGAAGATCTCAAGTACTTTCTATATTGCTACGACTGCTATTTCTGCAAGATTGAAAAAGGCGGATGTTTCTTTGAAGAATTTTTATCTTCACTTTTATCATCCATGGGAATAGATGAGGTAGAAATCAATATCATTGATTGATTTTTTGATTATTCACATCTTGAAGATCTTTTACCGAATTCCTCAATAAATTTACTCTGAATCCTAGAAATGAAGATTGATCATAGGCTAAAGGGGAAGGAATAAGTTTTGGAAGTTTCCGTAAGATACTTGCTAGTTCCAGTGCACCTACCTTATTTGCAGAATATTCATCAGCCCAGATTTCTCCCAAAAAGAAACGATATTTCAGAAAAAATGTTAAAAACGCGGATGTAAGGAATACACTAAGAATCAAGCTTAGATAAAGTAATGAATAGAGATCTATGTCAAAATTTTCGTGTTGTTGAGAAAAAACTAGAAGCGCGATTATTACAATAAAGATCCTAATCGAGCGTAAGATTACTTCTGTTCCAAGGATCATATATGATTTCCTTATGTGATTGTTCTTGACGTGGCCAACTTCATGTAATAAGACTGCGATTAATTCTTTGTCATTTAATTTCCAATTAAAATATCTAGAAACTAAACAAATGTAATTGTTTATGCCAAAGGTTGTTACTCCCGCAGAAAGGAATAAGGATGGTACTTGAATATCAGCAAATCGATATTCACTAATTTTCTCACTTTCTGGATGATTTAGGTTTATGTCTTTTATGATATCATCTTTTACAGATTCTTGAGCTGTATTTATTAGAGAGATTTTACTTCGCATTCGAATAACTAGGAAAAATCCCTCTAAAATAAGAGAAGTGCCAATAGAGAATCCCAAATACACTGTTAAATCAATATTAGAATCAGAAATCAAGAATTCAATGATAAAATTAAACAAAAATCCAAGAAAAAGCACATAATAAACTTGTTTAATCAAATGAATAAAAAAATCGGCCAGAGAGGGAGTAAAATGATAGAAATCGACTTTTTTAGCATATATGTCAAGTCTATGGAATGCTGATCGATACAAATAGAGAAAAACGGCCAGAAATATGAGCATTATGATGTTCAAAAAGAGTAATTGGATAGTCCTATCATTATAGCTATAGAAGAAATAAACTAAAGTTACACCGACAGCTAACGGATAAATCATAACGAAAATGATAATAAGGCCCCAATCCGAAATCGGAAGTCTGGATTTACTGTGAATATTCATCATTCATAGACTTGCTGAATTAAATAAAAAGAATTTAGGTACCTAATACGAAAATACTTTGGGATGTAAGGTAATTAGTTACGAAATTGAGTAGTTCGCTCAATTCCCTATGTTTCTTATGAGGATTGTAATGATAAAATTGGTGGGCCGAGGCAGATTTGAACTACCGACTTCTAGTGTGTGAGACTAGCGTCATACCGGGCTAGACCACCGGCCCAATGTTTTTTTACCATGACAACATTTTAGGAATATAAAAATGCCTACCCTAAAAGTATATGGAAAATTACGAGTCATAAAAAGGTCACTCCCTTTATTTCAAAAAAATTTTCTAATGATTGTAGTGAATAATGAAGAATCCTAAGGTTTTTTGGCTTGAACCTCTAGAACTAGATTTTTTACTCCAGTCCCTATTACACGAATGATTTCTCCTTCCTGAATGTAAGAGTCACTTGTTGCCCTCCAGATGGCTGTTCCAACTTTTACTTTTCCTCCATGTTGCTGAGAGATGTTAGTTATAGCTACACCGTTTTCTCCAACAATTGTTGATAATTCACCTGTTACTGGGGGTTTTTGTAGCGATTTTCTCACGTTAAGCCATAATAGCAAGATAGCAATTCCTAAGAATCCGACACTGTATGCCAAACCTCTAAAAGCATCTTCCCACAATAATTGACCGAAAACAAGGCCAAGAAGGCTAAAGCCAATAATAACAGGTAAAAATTGCATTAAAAAAGATAGATCTCCACCTTGGAAGAGGACAAAGAAAACTATAACAAATAAAACGATTACAACGGATGGCCAAGTTAAAATTTGTGTTGTACTTGATTGAGAAACAAAATCACTACTTAAAGAAGTAACAATGGTAAATATGAGAATAATAGGAAGCCAATTTAAAATTTCAACTACACCCCCACTCGCGATCCATTGAATGATGATTAAAATAAATCCTAACGCCAAAATGATGAATCCTATGTTGTAAAGATCTGGAATATCAAGGAAGGAACCTAAAAAGAGTATAATTACTCCTAATAGAATTGCAGAAATTGAAATCTCCTGAAGGTCTGATATCATCATAATTCAAATAATGAAGTATATTCTCTATCTTAAAGTGTTTTACGTCACGGAATAGTTCTTTTAGTACTGCTCAATCATTGCTATAATGAGTAGTTTTCGCAATACAATGTGCTCAACTGTCAGTAGGACAGAAAATAACTAAAAATCAGAAAACAAATATTAAATAACTTGATGTAAGATGTTAGAAATTAGTGTACTCGGCGCTTCTGACTCCGTGGGAAAATCTTGTGTGATGATCTCAGATAGCGATCATCGAAGAGTGGTGTTTGACGCAGGGATTCAACTACACCCCCGAAGAACAGGCCGTGTTTCCACAGCTCCTGATGTTGACAGATTTGCTGATGAAACGAATGCAATTCTTATTTCTCATGCTCATATTGACCATTCTGGATATACACCAGCACTTTATCGAGCTGGATTTCGTGGGTCTATTCATATGACAACGCCAACAAAGGATATTGTTCAGATCCTTTGGAAAGATCATTTGAAAATTGAAGGACCCCATCATTATGGTATCTCTCATCTACAGACTGCAATGATGAAAATTGAAACTCATAATTATCGTAAAAAATTCAAGATTGCGAGTGGGATAACTGCTGAATTTCTGGATGCTAGCCATATACTAGGGAGTGCATATATTCTCCTTGATTGGGAAGGAACCCGAATATTATATACGGGAGATTTTAATGATGCGAAAACTCCCTACCATGATCCAATCCAATTTCCAGATCCTGATGACCCTATTGACATATTAATAACAGAAACCACAAATGCAAATAGACGAATCGAAGGACGAAAAACGGTTACATCAAATCTAACGAAATCTTTACTAAATTGTTATTCAAGAGGCGGAAAAGCGATAATTCCCTCTTTTGCTCTCGGTCGATCACAAGAGATTCAAGCGTATTTGGCAAGCGATTTCGATTCATTCCTTCACAAATTTCCCCTTTATATTGATGGTATGATACTTGATATGAATGCCATCTATGAGCGGTATATGAATGATAAATGGGTCTCTCCTCGCATTCTGATTGAGCTCAAGGATAAAGGATATAGAACTCCTTTTGATCATGAGGGAATTCGAGTATTAGATGATGTAGCTATGAAAAAAAAACGATCAAAGAAGCGGGAGCTCCTGATTACCAGAGACCAGCAAAGTATAATTTTAACAACATCAGGTATGATGGAAGGCGGACCAGTCTATGATTATCTACGAATGGGTGGAGGCAACCCACGTAATGGATTGTATATCGTAGGATATCAAGTTGAGGGAACTATGGGATCAGATATTGCAAACGGTGAGAAAAACGTTAAACTAGATAACGGTTTTGGCCAGGTGTTTGATGTTTCGTTAGACCTTGAAATTAAACAATTTCAATTTTCAGGGCATTCATCATTAGAAGGGCTAGTCCAAATGGTTCAATATTCTACACCACAAAAAATCTATGCAATTCATGGAGAACCTAATGCACAAAAACGATATGCAGAGGAATTGAGAAGGATTGGATTTAAAGCTAAGATATTAACAGCACATGATATTCTTGAAGAGTAAAAATGAATTAACGATGCTAGTACCTGAATTAGAAATCATGAACGAGGTAAATAGCGCAATTACTAATCTTCTTAAAGTAGAGAGTTTAATTGAGCAGGTGGGAGCTTTATTTGGAATAATAACAAGAAAAAAGATAAGAGTTGATCATTTTTTTGAAATGGAAAACTTAGATTCCTCTCCAAATAGTTTTTCCATTGATTACGGAATTTTAGTAAAATATATCGATATATTCCAGAAGCAAGAGAAAATTCTCCTTGGATTTTTTCACTCTCATCCAGCTAAGGCTCATCTTTTCCCTTCAAAGAAAGATAAATCTTTTATGAAATTATGGCCTTTCCCCTATATATGGTTTATTGGAGCCTATCCAAATAAACTAATTGCGTTTACACTTCTAGAAGATCAAATTGAACAAATACCCTATAAAATTAAGCCTGTCGGATGATATTTTACTCGTTGGCAACAATTATAGGGAGTTTGGTTCCACAAGAGGAACAACTAGCTCCCCTCAGATTGATAACACTTGTATTATACCTCTCCCGTTTAATAATTAGTTTTTCGCAATTATGACAGTATGTATGATTCCCTTTATGTCCTGAAACATTCCCGATGTAAACATATTTCAAACCAACATCGTTAGCAATTCGAATAGCCTTCTCTAAAGTTTTTATCGGTGTATGTGGCAAGGAATTTAATTTATAGTCAGGTCGAAAAGCGGAGAAATGGAGAGGGATCAATGGACTAAGGTTTTCAGAAATCCATTCACACATCTCACGTATCATGGAATCGAAGTCATTTTTTGTAGGTATTACAAGATTAGTAAGTTCTAGATGGACTCCATGCTTGTAGAATATTTCACATGTCCTCAAAACAGGTTTCCAGGAAGGTGAGCCACATATTTCTTTGTAAAATTCTGAAGAAAATCCCTTAATATCGATGTTGGCAGCATCAATATGTGATGCAAGAGCTTCAGCCAATTTTCTCGTTATGTATCCATTATCAACAACTACCATTTTTATGTTGTGATCATGGGCTAGATTGGCAATATCTCGCACGTATTCAAAAGCAATCATTGGTTCGTTATAGGTTGAAGCAATTAATGTCATTTTTCTGGCTAAACATTCATTGACTATTTCTTCTGGAGAAATTTTAATAAGTTTAGATATATCACTCTTCTCTTTTTGCATTGAAATGTGCCAATTTTGACAATGTAGACAGCCAAGATTACATCCGTAGGACCCGAATGAAAGGATTTTTTTCCCTGGATAAAAATGATAGAGTGGTTTTTTTTCTATAGGATCTTCAGCTAATCTTCCATGTATTAGTCCATAAGTTCGGGGTTCAACTTTTATCCCTTTGCGCACTCGAGCTCCACACCAACCCACTTCATTATCTATGAGCTGGCATAGACGTGGACATGCTGTACACTGAAGTTTTCCTGATCTTAATTCCCTCTGAAAATCCCACAATTCTTGATCAATACTCCTTTTCATCTTAAGACCAAAGTTACTAGATCTGCAAAATTTTAAAGGATATACTTGCCAGATTTCTTGACATTAGTTTTTTTTTCCATTTATCCAGCGCTATAAGTATCATTTGCTTCATGGAAAGTAATTAATCCCTTTTCCATCATACGTCCTATAGTTCTAGTTATAATAACTGGAGAAGTTCGTCCCTCTAATGATTTTTTGAGTTGATCCATTGTAATTCTACCTTTCCTCATTAATTCGGCTAGTATTTCTACCTCGGGAATATCTTCCGCTGATTCTTCTAAAAGAAATGAGAGAATTCCGTTCTCATTTTGAATTTGTTTTATTTCCTGAGTTAGGAGGGTATTTTCCTGTTTCTTTTGTTCAATTTCTTGTGTTAATTTTGATTCTAGATTTTGCATTTTTAATCCATAATCAGAAATGGTAATTTTAGTATTATCTACATCCAATTTTGCCTTCTCAATCTCTTTCTTGATTGTTTCCGAATTCACCTGAACAGTCTGTAATTCTCTATCTATTTCACGAGTTCGTATTTCTTTGTTTTGTTCTTCTTCAATGACCTGCGCCTGTTTTTGCTTCAATTTCTTAACTAAACTCTTCTTACTCTCAATATCATCTTTGAGTGAGGCCATTTTAGCTTCTTGTTCAGTTATGTCAGCATCAACAGCTTCTTTTTCCTTTATCAAAGTTTCAAGGTATTCCTGTGTGCTTTTTATATCTTGCAGACGGGTGAAAATAAGCTGGGAAATATCATCTCTCAATCGATTTAGAGCCTCTTCGCTGCGGATATATTTCTCACGGATTGTATCTGTTTCCATTAATTATATCTCCTTCTCGAATAAATCTATCTTTGCGCTCACTTCAATGGTGTCCACAGCTGAATCAAATTCAAGAACATTTCTTTCAGCGAGTTTTTTCAAGATAGTTTTCAAAGATTCAGGGTCAATTCCAAGAGCAGATCGAATTTCAACTACTGTTGATTGGGGATTTGGTTTGTTTGCTAAGAATCTTATCAAATTTACCTCTGGAGTTTGTAAATAAGACTGACTCAATATTCGTATTGCCTTAAATTTGTATGTAAGCATATCCTTGTCGTTTTTTAGACGCTCACACTTTTCTTGAACTATTTGGATTTTAGATTCAAATTTTGGCTGTAATTCATCATAGTTATCCTTTAAAGTAAGAAGTTCTTGTTTATCAGTTTTCAATATTGTTGATAATGATGATTTTTCGGATTCCAATCCTGTAAGGAGATTTTTATCAGTCGTTAATCGGGATTGATACTGAGAGAGCTTTTGATTATGTGAATTCAGGTTCGATTCATGAACAGAAATCTCTTTTTCGATCTCTGCCACTTCGTTTAATAAAGCCTGCTGATCGTTTGTTAAATCGGAAATTTCTCTAGTATGTTCATTCGACGTCCTTCTTAAGTCTCCAATATGTGTCCTTAATAACTCGAGCTCATTTATTAGAGATTTTAAATCGTCTCGTATTAATTGAACTCTGCTTTGGAATTTTGTAACTAATTCTTCCAGATTTAGTTCAATTTTTCGAATTTCTTCTGCAGATCTCGGACTTTCCATTGTAGTTTCCTCGGAATCTATTTCAGCAATTACTGTTCTTGTATATTGGAAGAAGCGGGTGAGAGGTATAAAAAATATTCGAAAAAGGGCAAATTTCATTTCTGCAATTAGAGATTTTTAATGCCTACATTCTCTTATTAAGGTAAAATTTTTAGAGTTTTAGCAATATTAAGAAAGAATACTTATACCATTCGCCACTGTAAGACATCTTTAATTTCATCACTAGTTGTGAATAAAATTATCCCTTGTGAATAAATTTATAAATCACTTCCTATTATTGTTAATCAAATAAATCCAGAAGTAAAGGAAGAGATGTGATATGCCTAACTCTACAGGAGATAATAATGATGATGATGACCGCTTTCCAAGGCGGAGACGACGAAATGAAAACCCCTTTGATGACTTTATCAACCATTTCATGAATCAGTTTGGTGCAGGGTTTGATTTTGAAAATGTCTTCGATACAATGGACATGTTTATCGAAGATCTATTACGGCGATTTAACTTCATTTCCCCAAAAGGTGGCCTTGGAGATACTCCAGGATTTGTTTGGGGATTTCGGATGACGAATGGTCCAGATGGGCGTCCCCGTATCGAAAGATTCGGTAATACTCCACAGAAAGTAGAATCTGGAAAAAGTCAATATAGATCTTCTCCTGAACGTGAACCACTTGTTGATGTTATTGAGGATACAGAAGTTCTACGGGTTATTGCTGAAATTCCAGGTGTAAGAAAGGAGAATGTAGATCTATCTGCCACAGAAAAAAGTCTATTAATACAAGCCGAGTCAGATGATCACCGTCGGAAGTATTATAAGGAAATAGATCTTCCTTGTACAATTGTTCCTGAATCTGCAGCTGCTAAATTTAAAAATGGAGTTCTTGAGGTTGAACTGACCAAAGAAGAGTGTTTAGAACAATCTGGCACCAAAATTAATGTCTCTTAGTGCAATCTATGCAGCTTTGACTGGAGATAAAGAAAAGTGAAATCTGATGAGTACCAGCTTAAAGTTGCTGAAGCACAATACCGTGATGTAGGAAAAGGAATTGCCCGTATTGCTAAAAGAATTATGAGTCAACTTAGTTTACAATCTGGAGATGTAATTGAAGTAGAGGGAAAGAATTCATTAAAAACTTCAGCAATTGTATGGCCAGCCTATACTAGTGGTGAATCACTGGATATCATTCTAATTGATCGAATTACTAGACAGAATGCAGGTGTTCATTTAGATGATAATGTAATCATTCGGAAAGCTGTAACCCTTACAGCGACGGCAGTTACTCTACTTTCTACATCAGCAAATATAATTGGAAATGCCCAGGTATTTTTCCATCAGAAATTGCAGGGAAGAGCGCTTTCAATTGGTGATCAAATGCGGTTTGGTTCTATGGACAATATCTTTGAGTATAAAGTTATAGAGGTCCAACCAGACAGTGAATCAGTTGTAGTAGACAAACAAACTGAAATTATAATCGAATCGAAAGAATCAACTTCCCTTAAGGAACAAACAGAAAACGAAGCTATTCCACGGGTCTCCTATGAAGATATTGGAGGATTAGATGAAACAATCAAAAATCTAAGAGAAATGGTTGAACTACCCATGCGTTATCCCGAGCTTTTTCAACGCTTGGGAGTAAATCCTCCGAAAGGTGTTCTATTACACGGACCACCTGGCACTGGAAAAACATTACTAGCAAAAGCAGTTGCTAGTGAATCAGCTTCTCATTTTATGCATGTTTCTGGGCCAGAAATCATGTCAAAATTCTACGGAGAGAGTGAACAGAAAATCAGAGAAATATTTGATGAAGCAGCAAAGAATGAACCAAGTATCATATTTATTGATGAAATTGATAGTATTGCACCTAAGAGGGATGATCAAGGTTCAGGAGAAGTAGAACGTCGTGTTGTTTCACAGATGTTATCTTTAATGGATGGTTTAAGCGGGAGAGGTGAAACGATAGTTATCGGAGCAACTAATAGACCAAATTCAATTGATCCTGCATTACGGCGCCCTGGACGATTTGATAGGGAGATCGAGATTCCAGTTCCAACATCCGAGGCTAGAAAAGTTATTCTCGAAATACAAACAAGATATATGCCATTGGCTGAAGACGTCGATATGAGTAAGATTGTTGAACACACTAAAGGATTTGTTGGCGCCGATCTTTCTTCTTTGACGAAAGAAGCTGGAATGAAAGCGATAAGACGTCTGTTCCCAAAAATTGTATGGGGAGAATCGATATCCGTAGAATTATTGAATCAAATTTCTGTAACTGCTGAAGATTTTGAAAATGCCCTAAGGGGGATTAAACCGAGTGCACTGCGAGAAGTTCTTATAGATATTCCCACTGTAGGTTGGGATGATATAGGAGGATTAGATGAGGTAAAGCAACAATTACGCGAGGCAATTGAGTGGCCAACAATTTTTCCCTCATTATATAGGTACATGGGAAGTGAACCACCCCGAGGAATATTACTAACAGGCTCACCAGGTACAGGAAAAACTTTGATAGTAAAAGCAGTTGCTAATCAATCATCAAGAAATTTTATTTCTATTAAGGGTGCTGAAATCCATTCAAAATGGATTGGAGAGAGCGAACGAACAATTCAAGAAATATTTCGGAAAGCGAGATTGACTACTCCATGCATAGTATTTTTTGACGAAATGGATACGATTTTCCCTGTCCGAAATGAATCTAATCCCAGCTCTGAAAGATTAGTTACCACTCTACTTACTGAAATGGATGGATTGGAAGAAATTGCAGATATAATTGTTATTGGCGCAACCAACCGGCCTGATATGATAGATCCTGCAGTTTTACGACCAGGTAGGTTCGATCATATCATTACTCTGCCATTACCCGATTCTGTTGCGAGAGGAAAAATACTACAGATTCATATCAAGAACAAACCATTAGACCCTAAAATATCAATAGATTCTCTAGCAAAAATTACAGATGGTTTCAGTGGAGCTGATTTGAAAAGCGTTGTGAATTTAGCTTCTTCTTATGCTACATCACGATTTTTATCTCAAATCAAGGAGAAAAATCAAATACCTACTGATATAGAAATTCAAAATTTGACTGAAACAAAAAAACCGAAAATAAGAATGGATGATTTTGAGAAAGCAGTAAGCACTATTCGTACGTCTTCGAAACATCGTTACAGGGATATTTTATGAAGCTATTTATCGACGTGATTTTATGCATCTTGAGAAATTAACCGAAGAAATTGAGGAATGGTTAGAAAAGGCCGAGGAAGAAACATTAAGGTTTCTAGGAAGATCTATCCCGGATAACGTTGACGGGATTATAATTTTAGAGTTATTAGGATATTATGGAGCAGTTGCACAAACCGTCACAAAAGAATTACAAATACTTAGTCAAAAGAGCATAAAACTGGCAGGTGTCTTTTCTAGTTACTTCAATGAAATGATCCAACTAATTGATGAAGATATCCTCCTCCCAATCTCGTTGGTTCAGGTCAAAATCGGATCAAACCGTTTTATTCTCACAACTAGCAGTTTTGCAATTCCTGATGTAATCAGTTATCAGCTTGCTGAGGAATTATGGTCTTTTTACTTGAGATTAAATCCTTCAAAAATTATCATAATTGATGGAGTGCATAATTTTCGCCGAGATCCATCATCAGTCCCACAAGTTCATTGGGTGAATTCCTCAAAATCAGGAGTTGAGTTTAAAGAAAGTATTGATTCCGATTTTACAATGATGGGACAGGCTGCCAGCTCTTTTCTGACTTATTTTTCGAATGTTGAAAATATACCAATTGAATTGCTTACTGTTGATTCTTTCGCTGAATATGATCCTGTTTCAGCATTAGAATTGTTAAAAGTATTTACACACGATTTTAAGATTGAACATGATTTTTCAAATCTTTTAAAGGAAGTATCTATCTTTAAAGACACATTTCAGGCTTCCAAAGAAAGAATTCCTGATGATAAGAGTATTTTTTCAACCGATTCACAATTTTTTGTCTAAAAGGTGAAGTAAATGAGTAATAATCCAAATGATGAGATAGAATTAATTCTAAAGATCCTCTCATATCAGATAGAAAGTAACAAATCCTTAAACTATCAAGGAATTGATAAAATTTTGCATTTACTCTCAAATCGTACGAGGAGACGAATGCTAGTAGAATTGGCTCATAAGGAAGGATTCGTTAATGATCTTGTTAAACGATTAAACGATCATCCCCAATCCATCATTAGACATCTTGATGTTCTAAAGAAGCAAAATCTTGTCGTTGGAAAAGAACGACCTGGAGAAGGTCCAGGAAGACCTCGGCTATATTACACACTTTTTCCTGGAGTGGCAAAGTTTATTCAGAAATCAGAAACTAATGAAATAAGAGGTAATCAATCTCATATCTGTAGTAGCTTTCCACGCTTAAACACTATTAAACAACTACTTGATAAGCGAATTTCACATTCAGAACAAAGAAAAATCGTTTCTGAAGTTGAAACGATAAAAACAGAACATGAAATTGCACTTGAAGTTTGTAACGAAATCCTTGCTACGATGAAGAAACGAGTTACAAAAATTAAAGTAGAATGAGAGAAGTGTTAATATGCAACATTTCTCTCAAAATCGTGTTCAATCCGAGATTAATTCTAGAACTCTTGTTCTCTTCGATTCTCTTGAGAAAGCTGTTGCTTCTTTACTAAATTTTTTTGATTCTCTTGTTAATTCAAATCAAATATCCATCAGGGGTGTAATCATTGGAGAAGAATCATTATTTCAAGACAAGTTTTTTGGTCGAATAGTCAAAAAAGTAAAATATTTCCCTAAGGTTAAGAAGTATTATCTTAGAGAAGTCAGCTCTTTACTTGGATTAACACATGATTTCATAGTTATTGACCTCAGACAGAAATTTGATCCAAATAAATTGATTTTATTGAGCGAAACAGTACTTGGGGGAGGATTGATCATACTAATTGGAGAAAAATATGATCTGTGGATTAAATCTGTGAATAAACATCGATTCATTCATTCAAAAAGGTCAAATTTACTAGATAGATTTCTTCAGGAGATTAAGGCCAGTACTAACTGTATTACGGCTGTTAATGAGGAAAAAGATCTTTATCCTTATTATAATCCAATTTCAATGACGAAAATTCTTTCAGAAGAACTCCTAAAAATCCCAGTTTCAGTTAGTCAGTACAATTTAATCCTCTCTCTTGCTAAAGAACTTGGAGAGAAAAGTAATTCAAGTAAGATAAGTGTAATTGTTGCTGATCGTGGAAGAGGAAAATCCGCTGCTACAGGTCTAGCCATAGCTTACACATTGATTAACTTTAAATCACAAAAGTGTCGGGTCACAATTACTGCTCAGACTATTTCTCAAACCCAAAGCGTTTTCTTATTTCTGTCTTTAGGCTTAGAAAAGAATAACCTAGAATTTCGTATCCAGAAATCAGATGATCAAATAGTAGGGATATATCTTACTAAGGGGAGCAAGATAGAATATCGTAATCCAGAAGAAATTTCAAAGGATATAAAAACAGACATCTTAATTGTTGATGAAGCTGCCGCTTTTCCACAAGAGAAACTAACTGAATTTCTTTTTAGTAAGAATAAAAAGATTCTAATATCAACCATTCACGGTTATGAGGGTACTGGAAGGAGTTTCCAACACAAAATCTTGAATATGATAAAGAAACGACCCCGTTTTGAGCATCAAGTATATACACTTAATAACCCAATTCGTTATGCTGAAGGTGATTCAATTGAAGAACTCTTGAAAAACACATTCCTCTTACAAGTGGAGAAACCATCGATTGAAATAGATGAATTCAATAATCTAAATAACAACGCTAAATTATTAACCCTCAATGAGCCTTCAGAATTGTTTTCTGAAAGAAATTTTGAATTACTAAGAGAAGTAATGGGATTGTTAATTTATTCTCATTATAGAAATCAACCTAATGATCTGTTATTGATTGCGGATTCATATCGACATTCTCTTGCGTATCTTACTGGTTCAATCCAGGATAGACATAATTCTATTCTTCTAGCATGTCAACTAGCCAAAGAGGGAGCTTTACCTGATAATATTGCATTAAAAATTGATGAAGGCCATTTTATTGAAGGAGATCTTATTCCTGCAATTGGAATTCGATATTTTTCTCCTGATTTTGCGAAACTTAAGGGTTTAAGAATTGTTAGAATCGCCACACATCCTGAATTAAAAAATAAAGGTTTAGGGAGAATGGCAATCGAGAGAATTCTCAAACAATATAATACACTTGATTGGATCGGGGTGAGTTTTGGAGCAACAGTCAAACTTCTAAAATTCTGGAAGAAGTTTGGATTCAAAATTATCCATATTCGACCAATAAAGACTCCTGAGACTTCGGAATGGAATATTGTTCTTGTTAAACCACTTTCGGATCAAGCACAAGTATTTATTGAACAAACTTCTCGTGATTTCTTCTTTCAGTTTATTCATTTATTGAAACAGTCTTTATTTGAGCTAAAGCCTGAATTGGTACTTCTAATTATGCAGTCGTGTGTTTCAATTCCAAACTACCAGGTTAGAATTACCCAGAGCGGAAATTACCGTTTGAAAAAATATAATGCAGGATATCTAAATTTTTTATTAGCTGTGGACGTACTGCAAGAGTTAGCAATTGCGTATTTTGTAACACCTTTAGATATCAAATTAAGTTCATCTCAAGAAATGCTACTGATTTCTAGAATTCTTCAAGGAAGAACTTGGGGCCAAACTTTGGGAAAAACAGGATTAACGTGGAAAGAAGCCAACGGTCTATTGATCAAAGCCATAAAGAAGATTTCAGGAGCCATTTGAAGGGGCTCATAATTTAATTGGCATGACTAAATTTGTCAGACAATGCAGTGAAACCGGATTCTGGACAGGATGAATCACACATCCACTATCCGAAAAAACCAATTCAATAAAGAATTCGTTTTCGTGGGACTAATTGTTACTTTGGGGTTGGCATTCTCTTTTAATTCCTCGAATTTCTGAAACCACTGGTCTTACCTCCCTTGCCTTTGACAGGTAAATCGTCTAACGTAGTTACGAGGGAGGTATTCCAGAAACACTGAGCTCTCTTTATTCATTATCTCTGATTCTTAAGGATTTGAGGGGAGGAGACTTTTTAAGATATTCAGAGAGAGAGTGAGGTGAAACTGAGAATATATTTTTGTCAGACAAATTTGATCATATTAAATTTCCTTTTTCTCCAGCAAATGATCAAGTGAGATTATCTTATCATGGGGATCTTCTTCATCCATTCCTGACTTCCATGGAATAATGGTTATTTTATTATTAAAGGTTTTAGCTCGATGTTTGTCTATCTGAATGATACTGCAAAATAAATCCATAGAACAGTTGGTAGAGGTTTCGAAGTTAGAACCATTTATGACTATCAATTTCCCTTTCTCACATTGACATATAATATCATAAGATGCTTGATTGTCCTGTTTTGAGGGTTTTGTAAGCTGATTGAAGAATGATTGCCAAGAAGACATAGTATTTTCCTTCTATTCTTTAACAAATAGAGATCTCCAATTTTAGAATTAATAGAAGCATGTCTTCCAGATATCATGACTGAATGCCTTATTGTACAGATTCCGAAGAAAATGTTGAATAGAAGAGAGAACTCGCTATTTCTATCAAAATAGTTCGGTTAACTTTTTTATTCACATTTAGAAATACATTCATGCTAGGATTTCGTCCACAAACATAGGAACTGGAATCACATATTCCGAAACAGAAAAATCTTAAAAATTTGAAAGTAAATAATTATACAAAGCACCACATTTAGGTTGTCGAGTCTTTCAGTGAACAATACGTTGTAGAAATTTGCCAAGACCTTTGAAATCAGGTGTTTGGATAAATTAACTAATCTTTTCGGTGGTAATTTTCGTAAATGGATACCATAATATATCTAATTATAATTGGGGTCGTAATAATATTTATACGTAAAATTTGGGGCTCTAAAGGTAAACGAGTACAAAATGCAATCAATTTAGAACAGCAAGGAAGATATCTAGACGCTTTGGAGATATACTCAAAAATTTCGATAAGTCAAGCAGCAGATATGGTAATGCGAACACCAGAAGCTTCTCAAATTTTAGCGCTCAGAAGTATGGAGAGAAAATTTCCTCCTCGAAACATCGAAAGAGCCTTTCTTAATCTGGCTCGGATTTATGGAGCAAAGAACGATCCTCACAAATCCTCTAAAGCATTTATTTTTGCCAGAAAACCTTTTGCAGCAGCAAAAGCCTATATTGACATTGGAGGAACTGATTTTATTCCAGCAGCAATCCAAGTCATTGATCAAAACTCACAGTTTATCCATAATCGTGACCAAGCAATAAGGAATTTAGCTCGGCATGCTTATTCCAATCAAAAGTTCCTTGAGGCTTCAGAGCTTCTTAGAGCAATGGGAGCTGAAGAGGAAGCAAATACTGTACTGATTGCAGCCGCTTCAGAATTAAAAAAGCAGGGTTTTGACTCATTAGCCAAAGAATATCTTTCTACGACGAGTCATCCAAAAAAAGCATTAAATCGATATATTCGTGATATTCAAAAAAGCTTCACAAGCGGAGACATTGAACAAGTTAGACGTTCCTTAAGTATCACAAATGGACTGTTAAGTAATTTAACCGAGGAAAACGAGGGAGAAACTGAAAACGAAAATCAAAAAATAAGAGAGAAAATACAAGAATTTGATAGACGATTGAAGGTTTTGGATTCAGCTAGAGATCTCCTAAGAAAGAAAAATCTCAATCAATCTGTAGCTCTCTATGAAGAACTTGTCGAAAGCTTTGGTGATGAAGTACCTGGATTTGTATACGCAGAGGCTGCTTTAGCTAATGAGGAACATAATCCTACCTACTCAGCTTCTCTTTATCGACAAGCTGCAGAACTAGTGAGATCAAAGCAAGCTGCAAAATCATTCCAAGTTCGTGCGAAGAATATCGAAGCTGTTTCATCTGGCGGTTCGACTTTCCTATCAGCTGAATCTGTTTTTCCTACCGATCAAAGAGTTGAGGAGAACTGTTCAGTATGTCGAACGAAAGTTACCGACATAACTAGATTAGTAAGGTGTCCTGAGTGTGGATCACCCGCACATTATTCACATCTCGCAGAATGGCTGAAAATTCGTGGGTTTTGTCCAATTTGCAAAAAGAAAATCAAGATTAAGAACCCCAAACGAAAATTCTAGCCTAGTCTAGAGATTTCACTTACTTATATCGTGAGTGGCATGATAATCTCGGGCATAGAGGAGACGCTGAAATGCCGATATATTCGAGGCAATACCAATTATCAAGACAATAACTGAAAGAATGCCAAAATTGGTGAAAGACCAGAGATCCGAGAAGATATTTTCGATGATTAGAATCTCTAAAAGGCAGCCAATGGCTAAAAGTGTTAATTTCTCTTTTCTTTCAAAGATACCTTTGGTAGAATCCATATTTAAGCCACCACGAAGTTCTGCAGTCGAACGCACATAGCTTGCAAGGATCATTCCTTCAAAGCAAAAAAATACCAATTCAGGGGTAACATATCCTCCAATCATAATACCGAACAAAAAGAAAAATTCTGAAAGTCTATCTAAAGTCCGATCTAATAATGCCCCAAAGTGACCGGCAATCCCCTTAGCTCTTGCTAGACTTCCATCCATCATATCTAATAATGAAGAAACTCCAAGCAAAAAAGTACCAACTAACAATCCTAAGCTTGCTCCTATCAAAGATCCCAAAGAATACGCAATACAACTACAAATACTAACTCCAACACTCAAGATGGAAATCATGTTTGGAGTTATCCAAGTGTTCGCTAAGAACTTACCAAATGGGGCAAAAAAAGCCTCATATTTCTTTCGTAAACCTTTTTTGGGGATGGAATTCGACACGTTGTATTCACACTTATCCACGGTACCTAATAATCGAATCTCTTAGAATTTTTAATAAGTGATAAATTTTTTGCGTCAGAAATATATAATGAGCGTTGTTCATTTTTTATATTGGAAACCATCAAAACACAATTTGTTGTCAGGAGTCCTGGTGGAGAATTATCTTGAATCAATTAAAAGACTATTTAAGTGATTTTATTAATCAAAATCTTAGTATTGAAGAGGTAGGTATCCTTTACAGCGGGGGAATCGACTCCTCAATTATAATAAAGATTCTAATTGAAGAAATAGGTATAAAAAGAATAAAACCTGTCACAGTTGGAGCTAAAGAAAGCCATGATGTCCAAAATGCCTTGAATGGGGCTCGAGAATTAGGATTTGAACTTAATGTCTGTTTGTTAGACTCTTCTGTAGTTAATTCGGCAATTGAAAGAATTTTTGAGATGAATGTGGTTTCTGACGTAGGGAAGCTAGCTATTGCGATTCCCTTATTTGTGGGTTTGAAGTTTTTATCTCAGAAGGATGTCAGAGTTGTTTTTCTAGGACAGGGAGCAGATGAACTTTTTGGAGGATACAAGAAGTACGCTGAGCTGTACAGAGAGTCTAAGGAAGCAGAGGTAAGTAAAATGATGCATAATGATTTACTTTCACTTGTCACTGATCAGACGATAATGGAGAAACAGATTGCAAGACTTGTTGGAATAACCCTAGTATATCCTTTTCTTTCCCCCACTGTGATTAAATTTGCGCAATCTATACCAATAAGGAAACATATTATAGAAAATAAAGATCAACCAATACGAAAAGCTCTTCTTAGGAAGTTGGCTGAAAATCTTGGACTATCGCCAAAAATTTTCAATCAGCCTAAAAAAGCACTTCAATATGGGTCAGGAACTGTAAAACTCTTCAGGAAAATCGCCAAAGAAGCTGGTTATTCAAATTTACCTCTTTGGTTTGAAAATATTTCATGAACTCGATTTTTCATATAAGGCAACAATCGATTCTTCATTCACGTGAATAATAAATGTGGTCATCGTATTGCTAATCATGAATTCTTTCTTCTCAATTCGATCTATTGCTTGTTTAATTTCCTTAGAATTATGACGGATTGAAAAATGAATGGGTAAAAGGAGAAATAAATCTTTGAAGTCTACTAATGCCTCAACTAATGATTGAAGGTCAGTGTGTAGGTCAAGATGATAACTATCATCATAATCTAAATAAGTCGTTTCATGAATGATCACGTTACAATCGGAAAAAAATTCAAGAATTTTAGAATTAAGGGCAGTATCTCCGGAATATCCAAGAACAACCTTTATATCCCGAAAAATATCTGATCGTTTGATGGAATTTCCTTCAATTTGTATAGGGTAGTTACTTTCCTCAATTTGTCTGAGAGTTGAATTGAAGGGAATTCCTAATTGTTGAGCTTTTTTCACATCAAGTTTCACTTTGTTAAAAGAAATTTTATAAGCAACAGATCCTTGTGGAAGATGAAAATTATGTTCACAGCTAAGAGTGTATCCTGATTCTGGAGTAATTATTTCTCCAACCTCAATCACTTTAATCTTCAAAACTTTAGTTATAATAGATCCTACTTCTATAGCAAGGAACCTATATAGAAATTCATCATCCAGGAGTGGAAAACTTGAGTCATCAAGCGAGAATGCCTGTTTCATGCGTTGCTGTAAAGGAATTGTGGAACCTTTAGGTATTACAAGATTTAATGGCTCAGTTTCTCGTTTTTCTCTTTCTAGTAGCATAATACGATGTAAAATGTGAGGGAGTCCCCCCCAATGATCAAAATGAAGATGAGAAAGGATAATATATGAGATCTTACCGAAAGTTGGCCTACCTAGAGCCTTAAGTTCACTGCTTTTTGTAGTTTCAATAACTTTAAGCCAATTCTTCTGGAACCTATGGAAAGACTGAACGATTTCTGAAGGACATTCAAATAAAAATTTATTGTCAACCAAAAATGACGTTGTGGCATTATTTGCAGTCGGTACTGTTCCCCTTGATCCTATCACACCAATGATCATTTTTTGTGAACACACCTTATGGTTCAAAAGAAGTAATCGTGGCAAGATTTAGGTCTTATCATCACTAGGGACATATATCTTGCAGAAAAATAGACGAGAAATTATCCTTTCCTTCTTCGTTCTTTACGTTTTCTTTTTCTCAGCCGTTTTTTCTTCCATTTTTCTCTCAAAATACTTCACACTACTTGGTAATTCATTATTTGCTATTTCAAATTATTAGGCACTGCTTGATAAAATCTCCTCAATCCATGTTTTAAATTTAGCTTTTGGAGCTGCGCCAGCTCGTTGCGCTACTCGCTCACCTGATTTAAACATGATAAAGGTTGGTACAGAAAAAATTCGATATCTACCAGATGCTTGTTGGTTGTGATCAGTGTTAATTTTAAGAAATACAACCTTTTTGGCATATTCGTGACTTAATTCTTCGTACACTGGAGCCATTACTTGACAAGGTCTGCACCATGCATCAGCAGAAAAATCTACTAAGACAGGTAGAGGAGAGGATTGAATAATCTTATCGATATTTGAATTGTCAACGTGAGTGACTCCATTTTGATTCACTTCATTGAAGAAAGATGCGTCTTTTTTTAACGATGAAGCCTTCTTTTTCAAAATCTCTTGAAGTTCAGGATCAAACTCAGTCAATATATCTACCATTCTCCTATCTGATTGACGTATTTGTCACCGTGTTCTTAGAACACTCTATTCTACCCGAGAAAAAGAAGTTTTAAAAGGATTTCAGAAAACTTCAGTTTGAAATGAACTTAACTTCGTAAGGATCATCCCAAGTAAAACCTATTTCTAAGCTTCTTTACTTTTATTATAAATTAACGACATTATATTATGTATTTTGACTTTGTTAACCTACTATAAACCAATTGTAATAGTTTGACAAGTTTAGTCCTGTAACCGCCTTCCACAAAGAAAAAGATTCCTTTACAAGAATTTTTTCCACCTCAATGGAAGGAATGTACAAACGTGAATTTTCATTCTTATCAAAATGATTGATAAGTTAACTCCTAGTCTTTCTATATTGACACTATATCTCCCCTTATAACCTCTCCTTATGTAGGAGGATTCCATATTAAAATTCTAATCGGTATTCCACTGCACAATGAACAGGCATATCTCCATGAGTGTTTAGTCTCTCTCTATGAGTTTTTACACTCAGAGTGTCAAAATTACGAGATTGACGTTCTTATCGCTGATGATGGAAGCACAGACCAATCCCGTGAAATATACGAAGAGCTTTCATTAAGCTATCATCTAAAAATCGTTCGCCATGAGCGAGGGCCCCTAGGATATGGAAACACAATCCTCACTTTGTTTAAGGAAGCAAAGAAAGGGTATGACGTATTAATTACATTTGATGCTGATTTGCAACATGCTCCTTTCACCATTAAAGAGATAATTGATAAATTGGCAACAAATTCAGAGCTTGACCTAATCTCAACAAGTAGGTATTTGACGTATAGGTTCTGGAAAGATAATACCAAAGTTCCTGTTGATAGATATGTTACAAATATGTTTCTCACTAGAACAATTAACGAAATATTTGATATTCAAATAACTGATGCTTTTTGTGGGTTAAAAGGATATAGAGTACGAAGTCTGCCTTCAAAAATGGATCACGCTGGTTATTCATTTCCATTAGTATTTTGGCATTATGTTCATCAGAACGGTGTTAGTATTGAGGAAATCGAAACACCGATCATCTATCGGATCGATAGACGATCTAGGGGAGAATGGAAGACACGAACCAATGATTATTTTCAGAAGTTAGAGTCATTAGTCAAAACGGAGAACCAGAAAGAGATAGTAAGAAATTTTCAAAAGAATACCCTAGTACAGATCACTGAGATTATCGATCATTACACGGATTTTCCCATCTACACTTTTACTGACTTCTTTAAGATGAAATAGTTAGATCGGAATTCTTAAAGAGGTATAGTGGATTAGAGCTGCTGGTGGGACTTGAACCCACGGCCAACAGATATCTCGGAGTTATTATGATCTTCTATAAATCTTACGAGTCTGTCGCTCTACCAACTAAGCCACAGCAGCTTTTGAACCCGAACCATAACAAAGGATTGATTCTAATTTTCAGTTATGACTGTTTCATCCATTCTTAATAAATAATCATTCTTGAAAAGGGAAAATAGAGATAGACTGAATCATCTGGAGACGATCTTAAAACATTAAAAGAGAATAGATATCCACGAGATAAGGAAATCTCAAAGGATTTTTGAATAACTTCCTCCTATTCCAAGAATAATTTACGGATAGCTATTTTTGGGCTTCATTGAATATTTTTTTTTGTAAAATAGGAAAATTAAGGGATTTTTAACTGATCCAATGAAATAATAAGGGAATTAATACTCTTTCATTATAAGATCTAATTATCATTCTCAGGGGGTCATTTCGACACTTCTAGTTTGATTTAGCTATTTTGTCAGTTAGAAAGTTATATGAATTATACTTAAAAAAGGCCATACTTGAATTTAGGCAGAATTTAAGGCACCCGTCCGTTCATGCAAAGATTTGTGTACATTTTCTGCTTTTATCTCAAAAGATGCGTATTCTAACTAGAGGAATGAATATAGATGGCTGCGATTGAAGTTGGTAGAGTTATTGTAAAGACCGCCGGACGCGAGGCGCTAATGAAAGCAGTGATCGTTGATTTAGTTGATCAAAACTTTGTTTTGATTTCCGGTGGTGGTGTATCCGCTGTTAAACGACGTCGCTGTAATATAAAGCACATTCGCCCCTTAGATACAATTATTAGTATTAAACGGGGAGCAAAAGATGATGCAATACAAAAAGCGCTTGAAAAAGCGGATCTCCTTGAAGCGATTAAAGAACCTATACAGATTACTGTCTGAATCTTCTTTTTCCATTTTTGGGATCTTTTTATGACTTCCCCTTTTTTTGTAAAGGTTGCAAATTACCATACAAGTCCTGATTATGGTCTATCTCCAGAAAAACGTAGTGTTCCAGGACTTCTAAATCTAGGGATCATAAATCTTGATAAACCTGCGAATCCCACCTCTCATGAAGTTACAGCGTGGGTAAAACATATCCTCGGGATTAAAAAGGCAGGTCATGGCGGTACACTTGATCCTGCTGTCACGGGATGTTTACCTATCGCTCTAGGTCGTGCAACACGTTCACTTCAAGTGTTACTACCTGCAGGTAAGGAGTACATCTGCATTATGAAGCTTCATGAACCTAGAACACAGCAGGAAGTAGAAGAAATACTTGGAATATTTCGAGGAAAAATTTATCAAACTCCTCCAATTAGAAGTAATGTTAAAAGGCAATTACGTGTAAGAAAGATCTATTCACTAGAGCTTATTGAACACCAAGAATCTCAATATTCATTACTGAGAATTAAATGTGAGGCAGGGACTTATATTCGTAAACTTTGTCATGATATTGGGTTAATTCTAGGCACAGGGGCACATATGCATGAATTAAGACGCACTCATACAGGACCGTTTAATGAGAATATGAGTAGAACTTTGCAAGATTTGACTGATGCGTGGCATTATTATAATGAAAATGGCGATGAAACCTTAATTCGTGAAATAATTCAGCCCATAGAAGCGATTTGTGTTCATTTACCTAAAATATTCATACGGGACTCAGCCGTTGATGCAATTTGTCATGGTGCCCAGCTAACTCTTCCTGGTATAATTCAGTTTACAAGAAATATTGATAAAAATTCTTTACTGGCGATCCTTACAATGAAAGGAGAACTAGTAGCTTTTGGAAGAAGTATATTGACAAGTAAGAAAATAGCGGATTTAAAAAATGGGATATGCGCGAAACCCATTGCTGTTTTTATGAAAAAAGAAACTTATCCCTCATCTTGGAAGAAAGTTTGAGTTCTGAATAGATAGAACACCTGTGGAACAAATTTTCAGCTCAATTTCCAAACAGACTTGGAGTAAAACCACTTAACAGCTTCTTCTTACCTTACACACGACGTCCACGTCTTCCACCACGTTGTCTTGTACTATCGTGAGGAATGGGTGTTACTTCTTCAATTCGTGTGATTTGCAATCCTGAACGTGCAATTGCTCGTATAGCTGCTTGAGCGCCAGGGCCAGGGTTTCGAGCACCAGAACCTCCAGGGGCTCTAACTTTGACCACGATTTTCCTTATCCCTTTTTCTTTTGCAGCTCTAGCTATTTCATGTCCAACTTTCATTGCAGCATAAGGAGATGACTGGTTGCGATCTGCACGAACAACTTGTCCGCCTGAAGATTTGGCAATGGTTTCAGCGCCAGTCATATCAGTCAAAGTTATTATTGTATTATTATAAGAGCTTAAGATATGAGCGATTCCAGTAGAAGGATTTTTATTTGCTTTAGACATATTTAATAACCAACTTGTTCGAAAAAATTAATGTTCCTCCGAGGGAGGAGGTCTAACAGCTCTTGAAGCGGGTACACTCAAAGCTGGATGTGCAGAATCATTATATGGAGAACTTGGAGAAAAAGTTATTGATTCTTCCTCACCACGTTTCACATGATAACTAGGAGCAGTAACTTTTCGGCCTTCGAGTGCAATGTGTCCATGGCAAATCATTTGTCGAGCTTGCCAAGGAGTATTTGCTAAACCGAGTTCGTGAACAATAGATTGTAATCTTCGTTTTAAAAATTGCTCTACATTCAGAGAAAGAACATCATCAGTCAATCCCTCTTCGTTTGTCATAATTCCCATACGAAATAATTTCTTAACTAGATTATTTCTTTCTGTTTCTCTTTGGGACTCTGGTAAAGCAAGAGAGGCACGAGCTCTTGATCTATATTTGCGAAGAATTGTTTGAGCCTTCCAAATTTCTTTTTTATTTCTGAGCCCAAACCGCCCCATATACTGCATTTCTTCTTCAATACGTGTTTTATTGAATGGATGGCGAGGACCTTCAAGCTTTTTTCTTAATTTTCTAGGATCTCCCATTTTATTCACCTGATTGCTTTACTTTCTTTTTTGACACTCCTATCGTGGTTCCACCACGGCCAGAGGTTTTTGTTCTCTGCCCACGGACAGGGAGACCCAAGTAGTGTCGAATTCCTCTATAAGATCGGGTCTTTTTCTCTCGTTCAATATCAAGCCTAATTATATCAATTAAATCATTACTAATTATATGCAAATCTTCACCTGATTCAATATCCTTCTGACGATTTAACATCCAAGCGGGGATATCAAAGGCGGAGCAATTTGTAATAACATCCTCTATTAACTGAACTTCGTCTTCAGTTAAGAACCCACATCGCATTTCAGGGTCGATTTCAGCTTTATGGCAAATCTGAGTAGCAAGACGGTAGCCTACTCCACGTATCTTGGTAATAGCATGAGCTACAAGCCAATTTCCTGGACAATCGGCTCCTGCAATCCTTAATTGGTGATTATACTCCAAAATTCATTCCTACTAATATTTGTTCAATAATGAATAGTTTGAACATCAAACACTATAAGGGGTTATCCGTTTTGCTATTCTCCTCTGGTTGAAAAGGAGTTTGAATGCCCTATATTATGGTTACGAACACATCGCGATTTCATTCGATTGTGGCTTTTTGTGAGATTTGATACGGGTGAACTCAAAGGTTTCCTCCCACTTCTGAAATGAGATTTTCGAATAGAAAATTTCCTAATAGTTGCTGTAAATATCTATAATTTATAATTATTACATCTAAATGGCTGAAATGTTCAGAATTAAGCGCCGGGGGAGAGATTTGAACTCTCGAGCTCAAAGAGCACATGCTTTTTAGTTGAAAGGATGAATCCTTATCATGATATTTCCAGGCATGCTTCCTGCCGGACTAGAATACCCCGGCTATTTAATTTGGGTGTTAATTAGTCCTTATAAGATTTTTTTTGTTCTCATTATATCTTTTGATATCTACCTACTCTTAATATGCTTTTCTGGAGTTACTAAACTCTAGGATGAAGTTTTCCATCATTTTTCTGGAATTCTAATATTGTCTTTTGATCTTTTCTTGAAGTTTGATATATTTCCTAAAAAAAAACTCTGATAATATAAAAACTCTAACTGATTAAAAGCCTTAATATTGGATCTATTTCATAATTTGGTCAATAAACTATTTCCTTATGTATAAAAGTGTAATCTTATTAGTTATCTTGATAGTAGTTTTTGCGAGGATAATTCTTTGTTGGTATAAATAGAAAAATGCTTCATTTACTCAAGAAGGAGTCGAAATTCTTGAAATTATTCTAAATACTGACTTTTTGTCGGCAAAGCAACAATATTTGAAATAAGACTAGACTTATATTAGTAGGTATTAGACTTATTCCTAAACAGATTTATCTGAACTTGTGATAAGGAGATTTATTTTTTGAGAGAAACATTTGTAAAAACGTCAAGAGGACTTCTCACACTTACAGTAATTGGTATATTCAGCATTGTACTAGGTTTTCTCTACTATTCTGGCGTAGCTTCAGCAGATAGATTGCTAATAGGTTTAGATTATAAAATCTTATTTGCTTTCGGCTTTTACTTGACAATCATAACGGCTTTACCTTCATTGTCAGTGATGGATGCCAGAGGGAAAATGAGTGTAAAGAAGATATATCCTCATTTAATACTCTTATTCAGTATCAGCATTTTAGGCATTATTTATTCATTGTTAGTTTATGGTGGTTTTGTAACTGCGATTGACACAGAAATTACCATTTGGTTCGATTACTTTATTCTTTCTGGTGTTGTCTTCTGTGTGAGTTTATTGCCACTATTATTTGGTGTTCGTGATCGTGAACGCTTATGGAATCTCAAATTTCTATATTTATTCCTAATAGTGATAGGATTGATTCTAGAAATAGCGTCTATGTTGGCATATGGCCATTACATCGATGATTTACTCACAACGATACCACTAATTGGAGGTACTTCATGGGACGTCCTATTTTTGAGTGGTGGTATATTCCTAATTTTAGGCGTTTTTCCCTTGTTAATATCCGCAAGTCATGGTTTCCGAAATTTTCTCGACAATACAAGGTTACTCTGGCTAATTGGATTTGTGTTTGGATTTGTAGTAGTTATTCTTTCACTTTTAATTGGTATAGAAATTCTTGATCCCATTCCCGCTGACACTGAATGGTATGTTATTTATTCGTTTGGAAGCTTACTTTTACTCTCAACAGCGGCTTTTCTTTCCAGTTCGAGAAAATTTAGTGGTGTTTTAGATAAATTAAAACTGATTTGGTTCCTAACATTACTTATCGGATTTTTTATGGTATTAATGTCATTTATTCTTGTCTTATCATCTTCTTCCCAAGTACAAGAATTACTCAATTTGTCAAATCTAGACTATACTTTCTTGGGCTACTCATGGGATGTAATGTTTATGTACGGATCAGTGTTCTCATTAGTTTCAATGATTTTCATTACTTCAGTTCTTTACTTTGAGACAGAAGAAGTTAGTGGGGATTTCCAGACATCAGATGTTTCTACTGATTCTTTCCTGGATTTAAAAACTACTCCAACGGAAATGGTTACATATCTCGAAATATTGAGTAAGAATGAAAATAACCTAATAAACCAGTTCAAAGAAGCTTTAAGGGATGATAAGTTTCGACCTAGAGTGTATGAATCATTAGTAAAGCACTATGAAGGACGAATCAAATCATACAAAACAAAAGTTGGTAGTCTTCGAAAGGCAAAACCAGGAACTCCAGAAGCTGATAAGGTCGGTGCTCTCTTTGATTCCGTATTGGGTGAAACACCTTTACCAAAACCGATTCCAAAAGCGCCTTCAGTACAATCTAAACCTGTAGGTCTTCCAACTTCTCCTCCTCCCCCACCTTCCACCCCTCCCGTAACTCCCCCTCCAATGCCTTTAGCAAGTGTTCCCCCCCCATCACCGGCAGTACCTGAACCTGTAATGCCTACTGGACAGGCAAGTGATTCTCCTCTTGATTTGATAGCTGATGCAAGATCCACAAGCATCGCAGAATTACGAGGGGAAATGCTGAAAGAACTCCGTCGCCTAAGAGAAATTTTCAAGGAAGAATAAGAACTAGAAAGGTGAGAGGGAAAACCCCTTTTTTCATTCTTAGAGGTTCATTTCCAGAATAATGATATGTTTTCATCTTTGAAAGCCTTCTGGAAAATATCCCCTATTTCACTATTTGTTGCTAGCTTAATTCTTCCTGATTTAGATGTAGTGGCAGTAAAAAATTCGACGGGGGAGGAATCATCAGATTCTTGAAAAAAGAAACGAATATCTCGGTTTTTAAGTCGTTTAGGAAAACTAATGGTAATGGTACGTTTGTGAAAAGCAATATTTTGACGGCTAAGGTGACCTAAAATTGAATTATAAAAGTTATGAGATTTATTCACATCAAGTTTTACATTGAGGATTCGTTCTAGCTTCTTAATTGTGGCTCCTTTTTGCCCAATCACAATAGGTATGTCTTCTTCATGTGCGTGTATTTCGAAACGATGCCCATATCTATCTTTAGGAACAATTTCAACCGATTGGCTTGTATATTGTTCTATAATACTTTTTATCTCCGATAAACGTTCAGGTTTGACTTCTTTTGTAGTATAATCAGTATTTTGCAAAGGTATTACAACTGTTTGTTCTCCAAATGTGTACATTTCATATACTACACTTCCCGTTAAGAAATCTCTCACTTCAATTACTGGTCGAGCAAGGTCACTCTCAACTAACCCTGAAGGAACCTTTACCGTCATCTTTACGTCCAAAATGGTCTGTATTTGACCAGAATCGATAAACAATATTGTATCAAGGACACTAGGAATTACTCCTAGTTCAAGTTTCCCAATAAATCTTTGTATTGCATCTATCGCTGTACTGGAGTGAATAACTCCTATTAACCCGATTCCAGATAAACGTAAATCTGTGTACAAGCGAAAATCGTCACGATCACGAATTTCATCAAAAATGGTATAATCTGGTCTAGATAATAACAGAATGTCATGAATTTCGGAGTGGGTACCGTAGTTCTTTGAATATTGGGTAATTTCTACCTTGAGATCTAAATCTCTCGGAGATTCAATAGTCTTAATGATTTTTCCTTTATCAGAATAAAAAAGAGCTAAAGCACGTGTGAAAGTTGTTTTTCCTGCTCCAGGACTTCCTGCGACCAAAATCCCTTCTGCCTTTTCTTCAAGACGTTGGTTTAAACGGGATGAAAGGCCATACTCTTCTAACGACATTCGTTTCAATGGTCGAACGGCTGTAATTTCCCAACCATCAGAAAATGGAGGACGAGTTATTACAATCCGTCTGTCTTCATATTGGACAATGGTTGATGTTTTTCTGTCAATTTCAATAAAAGTATCTGGAAAGTAAGCTGCCTTATCAAGAATCTCATCAGCGTAATCAATAATTACTTCTTTCGTGATAATTTCGGAGGAGAATTGTATAAACTTAACGGTACCTGGTATGCCCTTCTTCACAAATACATTTGTCCCTTGTTTTATATGAATACTCATAGTTTCATTATCAAAATACTGATCAATCTTCAATCGCTTATCATACTGTATTAGAGTTTTTGCCTCAATAAATAAGGTTTTAACACCCATTGATTGAGCACTCAAATTTTGAATATTATCAGAAGTAATCAGAGTTCCTCCTTCCTTCCATGCCAATTCACGTATTAAGGCATCAATTTCCCCTAATTCGAATTGACGAGGTTTTCTTCCCCCCATGCTAAAAGTAATTTGTTTTTGTTCACACGTAGCTCTAATAGAATTTAATTGTTCCAGACCTGTTAAACCAACTTTCATTCCTAGATTTGCTTGATTTTCAAGTTCGGCAAGAAGCGCAATCGGAATTGTGATAGTAGAACCAGGTTTTATCCGGTTATCGACGAGTAGTTTTTTTAATCCTCCGTTTATGACCACAGAGGTATCAGGAACATAACGATTATCCTCAGATTCAAAAATAAATCGCCCATCCATTATTCTTCACCATTATCACTGTTGTTAGGAGGAGAAATTTCATCCCTAAACTCATATTCTAAATTATTATATTCTAGTTCTAGTTGAGAGGCTTGATAGTAAGTTACATCACCTAACCTGTCTATTACAGATAGTAATAACTTTTTTCTGTCAATTTTTGCTTGTTTTACGATTTGATCAAGAAGGTCAAGATTAACATCTTCACCTTCAGGAATAGGATAAATAACTGTTTTACTCACAGATTCCCCAGGTTTTCCCCCTCTTGAATATATTCTAAAGGGTGCTGTAATCCGAGTTCCAATGCTTACCACATAACCACGATTTCGTAAATCCTTATACACCAAATAGCGACTCCAAAAATTTGGATTTAGATTTGTAAAATGAATAACTAGATCCTCAGATGCAATATTTTCATCAGATTCACTTAATTTTAAGACTATCCTCCCTCTATCAAGAAGCAATAAGATTTCTTCAGGCTCTAAGCAGAGAGTATTCTCTGATGTCCAATGGCCAAAATACCCGTTTTCAAAAATCTCTGATGCTAATGGCTTTTCTACTACTAGTTGAGGCATCGACATGTCAAATGATAAGGATGGAGGCATATCGTCTTTGGTTGATGGTTCTATGGTCAATTTTCTTAATTCCATGACTTGTTTATTTTTACCATATGAGAAATGTGCTTTCAGACATAAATTCTGATCCTTTGATAATTTCTCTTCGTTTCATACATATTAGGAATTATTTTTTAAAATAAATACAACCAAAGAATGAAAGATCTATGGATCCAAATTATTAGTTAGTCTGATAATTTTTAATCTGAATCTTTCTCTGAAAACAAGTGGAAAATTCAATTTTTTCTGGTTATATTTTGTGTTGTTATTGACCATTTGCCTTCCAAGTGATTTTTTATCCTTAAATCCTAACAAGAAATAGAGTAAACAATACTTAGTGAAAACAAAAACAAAAAAACCCCAACGAAAAAGCAAGAAGTGGACGTGTATTAGTTTTTACAAACATATACGATCCTCAATTGAGGAAAATTCAAACTTATCAAGAGATAGGAGAGCGTAAACTTTGGGTCACAGAAAAAAACATGCACCACATAGAGGATCTCTGGGATATCGACGAAAGAAAACAACCCGTCACACATCTCGTATAAGAACTTGGACATCATCTGCTGAGTCAAGATTATTAGGTTTTGCTGGTTACAAAGCTGGAATGACACATATTGCATTGATTAATACAGATCGACGATCTCCATATTATAAACAAGAGCAATTTGTTCCAGTAACTGTGATTGAAACACCTCCTATTGGCATTTTTAGTATTAGGACTTACTCTAAAGATTCCGTAACAGACCAAGTAAAAGTTCGTACCCAAATTTGGGGCGAGAAAATTGAAAAAGACCTTGGATTACGATTGCAAGTCCCTAAAAGCAAGCAAAATAAAAAACAGGCTATCAGTTTGGAGAAACAATCACTGAATGAAGTCACTGAAGTTAGAGTGCTCGCACATACACTCCCACGACAAGCAGGACTCGCTCAGAAAAAACCAGATATAATTGAAATTAAAGTTGGGGGTTCTGTTGCTGAAGCATTTGATTACGCAACAAAGATATTGGATCAAAAAATATCATTAGACGATGTGTACAATGCGAGCGATTTCGTAGATGTGAATGCAGCTACAAAAGGGAAAGGATTTGCAGGGCCTGTTAAAAGACATGGTATTAAAATCTTACCTAGAAAAACTCGAAAAGGCCGAAGAGTTGTTGGATGTATAGGACCATGGCATCCCGCTAGAGTTATGTGGACCGTACCTCGGGCTGGTCAATTAGGATATTTCACCAGAACTGAGTATAATAAGCAGATATTAAAAATTGGAGAAGATGGTGAGGAAGTTACACCTTCTAATGGATTTAAACGCTATGGTAGAGTATCTCGTCATTGTTTAATCCGTGGAAGCGTTCCTGGTCCTGCAAAAAGATTGATACGATTAAGAGATCCAATAAGATTGAAACCTGTCGATATTGAGGATTTACAAATTACTTATATCAGCACTGCTGCAAAAAACTAGTGAAAGAATAGAGTTGGGCATAAAATATGAAATCTACAAAGGTACCAGTCTTTGACATTGAAGGAAAAGAAGTTGAAAAGATACAACTAGCTGAAGTTTTTCAAACTTCATTTCGTCCTGATTTAATAAAGAGAGCGGTCCTAGCTAGCCGTCGAAATAGACAGATTCCTTATGGTGTCGATCCTAGAGCTGGAAAACGTACGTCTGCAGAAAGCTGGGGAACGGGACGTGGTGCAGCTAGAGTTCCACGTGTAAAAGGTTCTCGAACTCACTCAGCAAGTCGTGCGGCTTTGATACCATTTGCCGTTGGTGGGAGACGTACCCATCCACCAGAAGCCAATCAAAATTTCTCTGAAAAAGTTAATAAGAAAGAGCGGAAATTAGCAAAAAATTCAGCTATCGCGGCTACATCTGATCCAGTCCTTGTTGAATCACGGGGACACATTATCGAGGAAGTAAATTATTTACCTCTAATCGTTACTGATGATCTTGAGTCATTAAAGAAAACAAAAGATGTTCATACAGCATTCAAAAGTTTAGGATTATCATACGATCTAGCAAAAGCAAAACGTAGAAATTCACATGTGCGTGCAGGAAAGGGTAAACGGCGTGGAAGAAAATATAAGAATGGTAAATCGGTATTGTTAGTAGTAGCTAATGACAGTGGAATACTCCAAGCAGCTAGAAACATTGCTGGTGTTGATGTTGTGTTTATTGATCAACTTAATACTGAACATCTTGCTCCTGGAACACATGCAGGACGACTTACAATATGGACGAAATCTGCTATTGATTACCTGAAAAAATTGGAGAACAACTAATTTAGTAGAACTAATAAACCCAGGTTGGAGTAAAATGAAATTCAATCATCCCCATGATATTATTAAATATCCGCTTATCACAGAATCTGCCTTTAACAAAATGGATAACATCAACGAAAATGCTCTTGTTTTCATTGTTGATCGGCGTGCAACAAAACATCAAATCAAGAATGCTTTCGAATCACTCTATAAGGTATCTGTAGTGAAAGTTAATACTCTTATTACACCACAAGGTACGAAAAAAGCATTCATTAAACTAGTGCCGGAGAATAGTGCTTTAGATCTCGCAACAGAAGTTGGAATTATTTAAGTAGGTGACATGATTGGGAAAAAGAATACTAGTGCAAAGACGTGGACGTGGATCGCCAGTTTTTCGTGCTTTGTCGCATAGAAGAAGAGGTAAAGCACGATATTTACCTATCAAGGATAATGAATCAACAGGCAAAATTGAATTTACAATAGTCGATTTCATCCATGAGATGGGTCGAGGTCTTCCATTAATGCTCGTTCGATATGAAGATGGTGATGAATGCCTTCTTCCTGCACCAGAAGGAGTCCATGTGGGGCAAAAATGCGAACAAGGTGAAGACGCAGCACTAGAAGTAGGAAATATTGTTCCAGTTCACAAAATTCCAGAGGGTATATGGATCTGTAATATAGAAATGCGACCTGGTGATGGAGGAGCACTTTGTCGAGCGTCAGGGACACACGGTCAAGTTCGTGGTCAATCTAAGTCAGGACCAACTATCCAACTACCTTCAAAATACTCAAGGCAAATTCATAAGAATGCCCGCGCTATGATTGGGGTCATTTCTGCTGGTGGTCGACCTGATCGTCCGTTTTTAAAAGCTGGATTGAAGAGATCTTTTATGAGGGCAAAAGGCCACAAAGCATTCCCTGTAGTGCGTGGAGTAGCCATGAATATAGTTTCACACCCCTTTGGTGGCGGTGCTCATCAGGGACCTGGACAACCTACAACAGTTTCTAGAAATGCTCCCCCGGGACGAAAAGTCGGTTTAATTGCAGCTCGTAGAACTGGTCCTAGAAGAGGAAGAATTACAAGAGAATAAAAATAAGTTCTATCCAGAAATTTTCTTCTTTACTTTTTTTAATCTTACAAAAGACTCTCTCTCACGTTCGGCTAATGTTAATCTAATCCATTTGACCGTAGCCTTGATCCTTGGAATTATTATGTAGTTCAGAGCGTTAACTCGCCTCTTAGTTTCAATGATTTCTTTTGCCAAACGTGAAATAGTTGATTGCACCTCTGATAATTGAATTATTGCTTGAAGACTATCTTTAAACAAAAACAGATTTTCATCAAATTTGGCTGATGTTCGTTTCAACGAATAAGAGGCGTTGTTTGTGTTTTCAGATTCAGGATCAATAAGATGAAACATAGGAACTGAAATACCCATTAAACTTCTTTTTTTGCTCTCTAAATGGTAAACCTGCTTGAAATTTGAAACAACTCCTCTTAATTCGGTTGTCCCAAGCTGAAGCTCCAATTTTCTGTACTCATCTTGGGCGAGTGTTGTTTTTTCAAGTGCTTTTTCTCTTCGCTCCTTATAGGCATTTACTGACGTGAGAAGTTCTCCAGTTAAGGCCTCAAGTTTTTCACTTAGTAGTTCATATCCTTTTGTTGCTAGCTCCAATCTCTGATTAAGTTCAAGCAACTGCATTCGAGTTGGTGTAATTCCTGGAATTATATCTTCCGTACTCATTTAGATACCTCTAAATTGGCTGGGTTTTGAATTTTATTTCACAAAATATATTATTTGCTTCTTCTCTTTGGAAATTATGACTAATTCCCGAATGTATTAGTTTAAGGAGCTTTCGGAGTTACTCTTATCGTCTATTGAAACATTCTTTCACTATAGTGCGGGGGGTGAGATTTGAACTCACGAAAGTCTACACTAACAGATCTCTTCATCTACTTCGTAAAGAGAGTAAACCTTGAGTCTGTCCCCGTTGACCTGGCTAGGGAACCCCCGCAGTATAGTCAGGATATTGTACACAATTTACATACGGGTTTAAATCAAATAAGAAGGAAATTTAAAGATTTCGGGAATGATATTCGATAGCAATTCAATGAATTAATCATTCTCTAGACGACTAAACATGATCATCATTGCTTCTTCTAGTCTCAATGAACGTGTTCCATAGTTATCCAAAATATTGACACAAGTGTCGAAGACATCACTTGTTTTTTTCCCTTCTGACTTCAGTATTTTTGGAATTCCACTATAAGGTCCTCCAAAGGCAATTAGCAGGTCTCTTTTGAGATCTAGCTTTCGTCTGAAAGAAGAAAATCGTTCACATGTTCTGGATGTAGCAATTTTATATTCAGATCTGTTTAATAAAACCTTACTTAATGGGTGCTGATACGAACTAACTGTATATCCCCAATATTCTTCTATTGGATGATTAGCTAATATTGTAGCTTTAAATTTTCCATTAGCTTTAAGTATTTGTACTGTGACACGAACCGTTTTCTCTTTCAAGGATTTTTTCCATCCCTCGACCTCTAGAAGTTCTATACCACCTACATCAGCCACAACACGATTTTGATTCAAAAAAATGGCAGCTTCTCGAATTTCATTCGGTTTTAAGTCACGAGTTTTCGCATGATGAGGAATTGCTAAAGGGGAAAGTATTCCAACCGCCACAGTGTCTCGTGATAGGGGAAACAATCGTTTACGTAAATATTGGGGACATTCAATATATTCTAATATTCGTGTCATAATTCTTCTTTCACGATTCGCACGAGCGGGTGTTAATAGAGGGTTATGATATATTAGGATATTCTGGACTTGGAAAATTGCCGCTATTCGACTTAACTGAAAGAGCTTTTCAGTTTTAGAACGTATGTCGCTATTATCGCTTACTGCGGAATCAGGTATAGCGATTGATCTACGAATAGGCATAATAAACCTCTAACTTCGGTAATTGTGATTTTTGGTTTGAAATGAAAGTAGATATTAGTACTGGTCAAATCTCAATATGCTTAGTTAATTAGAAAATTCAATTTCTTTTTTTATCATACCCGTGAACATACGCTCGAATTATATCCCGTGTATTGATTATTCCTAAGATTTCACCACTTACATTTACTACAGGCATCTGATCAAGATTTTTCTGAACCATTTTCTTAGTAACTTCATGAATTGTGGTTCCGGTATAACATACTTCGACATTTCCTTCCATAATATCACATACTTTCATGTTACGCGGAAGAGTGAGAGTTTTGGCACCAATAATCAAGATAGATTCACTATCCCAAGATGAACTATCATTTTCAGAACCATGACCCGTCCGACTTGTACTTTGGGAATCTAATATTTCTGCTACTTTGAGAAAGTCATTCTGAGAAATAATTCCTGTCATACCAGATGCATTTAGAACAGGAAGTCCCTTTTGATGGCTAACACGAAGGATCATCGCTGCGATATTCACTGGTGTTTGTTCCCATATTGTTGTAACATTTGGATTAAAGTAGTTTTTAACGTCCAATTGAATTTTCGCTTTAAGGACTACTTTCTTAATAATATCATTTCGTGCGATTAAGCCTATTAAGATTTTTTCATCATTGTCATCGACTATGGGAATTCTCTGGAAAACATTTTCCTCATAAATCCTTGCAGCATCAATTACATAGTTACTTGACTTTAATGTGATAACATCTCTTTTCATAAGTAAGGATAATTGTGTTTCATCTGGATTTCTGAATAAATCTGATCTAGATACAATTCCAACTAATTCATCTGATTCTTTTTTCAGAACTGGATAGACACTTAAACCTGTTTTACGAATGGCCTCAATTAATAAATCTCTGTTACCAGGAATTCTCATTGTAACAAGATCATCTTTTTTAGTCATTATCTCAGAAAGGGGAATCTTGTCTTTCATTATATTCAGCCAATTCATATTCTATTAGTTTAAAGAATGATGTAGAAAGAAACTCGACAAAAAATGTATTATCTATTGTTATTGGAACAGATTTAGGATAAGAATTAGTCCTACAAATGCGATCGCTAGTCCAACAGTCCAATAAGGGCCCATTTTTAACCCTGGTGAATCCGATTCGGAATAAAACCTAATTAATCCTGCGCCAGTGGCAGGCATCGGAGAATCATCACGTTTTTTTGATTTTCTGACACTCATATTCTAAGCTCCTGTCATAAATGCCTAGATTGATTTGATCAACATTACAAGTAATCTAAATCCGAATTTACTTAAGAAGTTTTACATCGAGATTACTATCTACGAGAGATAACTGAAATTTCCCAAACAAAAATAGAAGAAAATACAAATCAAAATCAAGCTAAAAAATTCGATTGTAAAAATATACGTCAATTAGTTCTTTTTTCTTTCAACCAGGAATATTAATTGTTATCAGACACGATCAATCCTTTGAAAAATAAGAAACCTTTTTCCAATCTCCACCACATCCAGTCAAGCCAATCTGCAAACTGATCAATGATGGGAACATCCATTTTTTCAATGAGTAAAGCAAAGAAGATGGTACCAAAAAAGCCAATCACTTTGGATGAAACATCATGGGCCCAATAAAATGCTGTTTCAGAATCCATATTGAATTGCGTAACTAAGAATGACACACACCAGAGATGGAATGTGATTCGTAATGTATTTCCTATAAATAATGCAATGAAGAATGCAGTACTTGCGCGTATCTTAGCGTTCCAGGTAGCTTCAGTGATCATGATGATAGCTAAAAGCAATCCTCCTGCTTGCATACCTGTACATGCTTTCACTATCCAATAATCGCCATTTGTAGATGGAATGTGAATTCCGGGCGTTTGTGTGGTTGCTTCAAGAAAGGGAAATTCCCCACCTTTTAAAAATTCTGGAATTACTGAATTTGGATCCAAGGTTGGTATTGGTGTATTTTCAATTCCGATAAAGGCAAGTATTTCACTTATAATATTACGTGTTGGTATTTCCAAAAAAACCCAATCTGGAACCGTGTAAATAAGAATTGTTATAAGAGTTGCAATCAGTAGAGTTGAAATCATTAATTTATCATTATGAAAACGTTTTGGAGAGGGGGTATTTTCTGTTTTTAATGGAATTCTCTCCTCTTTTGATTGCTGTTCATTAGGATCTTTAGATAATTCAGTATTACTAGTCATTTACAGAGCACTTCCATTCCTCTGTCTCTAATTATGATCGTTGGTGTGTGAATTTATATTTTATTTTGTATGCTGAGAAAATTTTGATAAGGAAACCAATTATCCATAAAGAACAGATTATTAAAACAATTGTTTTTCGTTTATCGAATAACTTGGCCAGCATACAACACAAAGAAGATCAGAAAGTTAATCTTATTACTGTTACAGTCCTTCAGGTTGAATAATCACTTCTTCTTATGCTAAGAAATGGTCAGGATTCTTTAAAGTGTACCATCCATAAGTTACCTTACATATATCCTTTTCTACAAGGTCTCTAAGAACTTGTTTAATCTGGTCTTTCGATAATTTGACTTCGGAGGTTAGGAGATTTGATTGTGCTTTATATTGGGGACGTTGTAATAATGCCTGAATGACCTGGATTTCAGAACCTGAAAGTTTAAAACCCTTCGGGATCTTTAAATCAGGTGTTGGAGGAGTGGAAGTATCTGAACTTAGACTTCCTCTCTTTTGTTCTAAAATATGTTTATCTTTAAGAATATACCATCCATAGGAAACTCTAAGGATTCCTTTGTCTACTAAATTTCTTAGAACTTCTTTTAAAATGCTCTGTTTTAATCCAGTTGGACGAGTTAACAAGTTTGATTGCGCCTTCAGATTTGGCCTTGATTTAATTGCTTTTATCGTTGCTATTTCTTCTGAAGTGAGACCTTCACCAGTCCGAGAGATTCGAGGAGATTTTTTCTTTTTCTTTTTTCGATTTGAATCTGAAAAAGTCTTCTTAAAGAAAGGCAAATGGCTCTTCTTTATAATAAACCAACCAACTTGAGTTCTGAGAAGTCCTTTAGAGATTAAATTCCTCAAGTGTTTCTCTGCTTCCTCTATTGGGACATCTAAATCCTTAGCCAAGATTTCAGGTTTTGTTCGATGCTTTATTCGAGCGAAGGTGCGATCTAGGATTTCCATCTCTATTTCTGTTGGAAGATCTTCTTCCCAGTTATCCTTTCTAAATAATCCAGTTGTTTGTTTTAAATATGGGGTGACATCGTTCGAGTAAGATTTATCGGGAGGTTCCATCCGAAATGAATCACCTTCAGGATCCTGATTATCGGGGACGGATTTGATATCTCTAGTAGCTGGTGGTTTAAACAAATCTTCCTCAATAAAATCATCTCTTTCTTTCTCAATATAGACAATGTCTCGGGGTGTATTGGTTTCCTCACTTGATCGAGGGTCGTCCGTTGGACGTTCGGTTGATGTTGAATATTCTAATTCATTCTTAACAGGAGAATGCTTCATCCGACTAAAATTTCTTGTAGTTACTTCAGGAGAAGGTTTGGATTTAATAGCAGGCATTACTGGTGAAATCGTAGGTTGTTTTTGCTTGGTTATAATTTTTGATAAATTTGATACCTGTGATGGTCTTTTAAGCTTGACAGTATCCTTTTTTTTTGATTCTGAACCAAAAATTAAGGTTTTTTGTGTTTTTTCTAGTACTAATTGAGCGGTACTAAATAATGCTTGCATTTGGTCAGAAAAAGAATCAAATGAGGAACCAATTCCTATAACTTCACAAGTGATACCATCCTCAGTATCTGTTTTCAAATGAAATTTCGAGCGGATTTTCTGAACATTCAATTTATTCAGACTAAAAAATTCTCGAATTTCCCGATTCATGACACTCGATTCATTACCATGGATTTCAAGAACATATTGTTGTTGTTTTGGTTCAGAACGTGTTTCTTCAATATAAAATACAATCGAAGGAAAATCTGGAATTCGTGGAGTTGCATGAACACTATTATCGATAAATTCAATATCTCGAAATCTACCACGTGCTTTTAGAAAGTTCACAAAATCATTTAAAACAGCGTTTTGTCTGAACATTATCATTTATTTCCTTTTATATATCAAGATTAACCCCAAGATTGAAAGAGTAAAAATTTAATGCCGTTAGGAGCTAAATTAACTAATAGTGAAAAACTTTTCTTAATTTCCTTCATGAAGAGATGAGTTTCAGCTATCAGAAATACTAACAGGGGAATAGATTCGATTATTTCTAAACATTACTTGGCCTTTCAGTTTTAAAAAGGTGTTTTAAATTGCTAGGAACGGTAAAAGTTAAGTTTTCTAGCTGTTGAAGGTTGATTTGACCATTATCTCTTGAAAAATCATCCCATAATATATTATATTCCAATACAGAAATTCCTAATGGAGGGAACTGAGTCGCTCTTGGAGCTAAAATTTCAAAATCAAGTAAATTCTGAGATTCTTCTTGTATATTTTCTGCTGATTTTCTCGAAGATGGATCAGTTAGTTCGATTAGTCCAAAATGCTGTAATTCAGCAAAAAACGCAATAATTGTTTGAATATCTGAACTCTGCATTTTTTTTACTATTTGAGGGATGGAAAGATCATCGTCAGCAAGTAGTTTCATGATCGTTTTTGCCATTGGCCTTTTTAGTAATTTTGCTGCTGTCGATTCAATTTTTGTCATTAAAAAAACTGTCTCTCTTGTTTTTTTATAAAGTTTTTACCCCGATAAGCCCTTATTCTAACGACAAGTTTTCAATACTTATTATATAATGACTTGAATTGTCAGATCGTTGGAATTTGGTTGTAACGAGATAATAAATTTCTTTCCTTCATAAAAATGTTAATAACTCGTAATTGAATCGCTGCCTTGACCAATTAATCTACTGTACAATATTATTTGAATTAAAAAAGTAGTTGAAGGCGGTTTAAATGGCATCAGGTCAAGATATAGTTGTTGAATGTAGAAATCTAAGGAAATCTTACATCTTAGGAGAAGTGAGGGTCGATGCTTTGAGAGGGATTAATATGAAAATAAACAGGGGAGAAATGATTTCTATAATGGGTCCTAGCGGCTGTGGGAAGACAACCCTTCTCAATATTATTGGTTCATTAGATAATCCGTCCTCTGGACAAGTTTTACTTGAAGGAAGCGATATATCTCGAGCAAGCGAACAACAACTTACAGAAATTAGACGAAAAAGTGTAGGATTTATATTTCAATTTTATAATTTACTTCCCGTCCTGACTGCATTAGAAAACGTCGAATTACCAATGTTGATAGCAGGAATACCAAAGGATAGACGCGTGAAAAGAGCAACAGAATTACTCGAGAAAGTGGATCTGTTGAGGCGCAAAGATCATAAACCAGATGAATTAAGTGGAGGAGAACGTCAAAGAGTCGCAATAGCGCGTTCCCTTGCCAACAAACCAACTATATTATTAGCTGATGAGCCTACTGGAGATTTGGATACGGAATCGGGACAAGCAGTATTGAGTTTGTTGAGAGAAGTAAATAAAACTGAAAATCAAACCTTGATTCTTGTCACTCACGATTCCAATATTGCCAAAGAGGCAAATAGAATCTTCCACATTAAGGATGGAATAGTATCTTCGGTTGAAGATGTATCATAAAATCGTATTCTAATTTATCCTTCTAAACAAGTAAAGATTGAAGAGGATCATGACCATCCTTCGAAGACTCCGCATCAATAATTTTTACTAATTCTTTGAATCGATTTCTGATTGTGACAGGAGTAATTTTGGCGGCCGTAGCGATTTCTTGTTGTGTACGGCGCTCACCAGTTTGTATTGTTGCGATATATAGTGATGCAGCTGCTAGGCTCATTGGATTTTTACCAACCGTAGCTCCTCGTAATCGGGCAATATTTAATATTTTTACGGCTTGTCGACGAGCTCTCATGGTAACACGAAGGTTAATTCCAAGACGATGAACTAACGCGGAATAATCGCTTGGACTAACTTTCAAATCTAATTTTTGAAGAATAATTCTTATACATCTGCCTAATTCTTTGGAAGAGATATTAGATACTGAAGCGATATCTTTTAATGTTTGGGGGAGTTTCTTTTTTCGACAGGCAAGGTACAAACTAGCTGCGATCATCCCATCAATCGAACGCCCGCGAATGAGGTTTTTTTTCAGTGCTTTACGATATATCATGGCTCCCATTTCGGCCACATCTTCTGGTAGTTCAAGTTGACTTTTAATTCGTTTTAATTCCTTTAAGGCAAAGCGTAAATTTCTGATTTCCGATTTTCTTGTTCGGTTATCAATTCGTGAAAGCCGCCTATACTTAGTTTGTGAAGAAAATGGAAGAGTCCTTCCCGAAATATCTTTTCTAATATTTCCGATTTGAGTTCGTAAACCCATTTCCGCTTTAAGTGGAGTGATGGGGCCTCCTGCTCGAGCGCGTTCTTGAAGTTCAGTTGAATTATAAGCTCGCCACTCTGGGCCTAAATCGATTTGTAAATCAATAACAAGTCCACATGATGCACAAATTGAAGTGCCTTTTGTCATGTCCATTACAATATCGTTACTACCGCATTCGGGACATTTTTGTTCAGGTGGCGTCAAACAACTTGCCCTCCAGTTGAAACCTCGAATGGGTTTTATATAATGGATAGGCTTTTAAATAAGTATTGGAAAAGAAATCAATTTCTTCGATATTTTAGCTAAAAATCGAAAGAAAATATTTCTGAATATTGAACCTAGAGTAAGGATATACTGATCTCCTAAGTCTTTTTCTATAAATAAGCTGTTCTTTAGAAAATCCAATTACTTCTATAATTTCACCAACAGAAAATATTTAAAATAATAATTCATCGCATATAAAAACAAAAATCCTAGTTTCAATATAGGAAAGTCAGTTTACCAAACATTCATTCGAAAACATTTCAGAAAAAAACTGAACTCAGCTTATAAACCTTATAAATGCTTATAAGTTTGGTTTTTTAATAAGTAGAAGGGTCTGTATCTATTCTAGAAGAATAGATTTTCCCTTAATTTTTCTTCACATTGTATACTCGCTCTTAATTTTGTTACGATGGTGATTATCATGTCAAATGAGTCAATTAAAGATGAAATATTTGCTGAAGTTCAAAATGTAGTTGCTTCAGTAGATTTACGCTGTAAAATTAAGCTTGAAAGAGCCGCAAGCCGTCTTCCCGGAGATGTGCAAGTTTCTTACATACCTGAGCAGTTTCCAGGTGTCGTAGTCAAGATCAAAAAACCAAAAGTCTCAATACTGGTTTTTTCCTCTGGAAAACTTGTTGTAACTGGTGCCAAATCAGTAGAAATGATCCAGGAAGCTGTTGAGGTCATTTCTGAATTATTACGGCAAGCAGGTCACAATGTGAAGCATGAAGCCACAATAACAGTTCAAAATATTGTTGCTTCTGGAACCTTAGGAAAGAGAATAAATCTTGAATTGGCTGCCCTCTTATTAGAGCATTCCATGTATGAACCAGAGCAATTTCCAGGACTAATTTACCGAATGCAAGAACCAAAAGTAGTACTTCTTCTCTTTCAATCAGGAAAATTGGTATGCACGGGTGCAAAAAAGGAAGAATATGTTTACCAATCGATCCATAAAATATTTGGAATTCTTGAGGAAATTGATGCTTTCGAAGCAGATAGATTGCAGCTCTCGAACTAATCTTCAGAGATAAAATTCCAACTAGATCGCAGTGCTTCGGGTATTTTTGTTAGCAAATTTGATGTGGAAAAATCCCTACGAGACAGCTCTCCAGCTTTCCCGTTAATAAATGCCGAAATCGTGGCTGCGTAGAAAAGATTTTTTGTTTTGTTTACAAAACCTGCGGTTAAACCTGCTAGAATATCTCCAGTACCCCCACGTGACATTTCAGGGACACCAGATTTATTAATCTTATACTTCTCAGAACAAGATATGATATCCCATGGGCCCTTAACTAACCATACTGCGGGAGAATCTTTAGTTGCTTTTAATACTGCATTTAGTCTCTCTGAAAATGAAGAAAAACCAGAAGGTAATATAATTCCAGTTAGAACTGCAAACTCGCCCGCATGAGGTGTAAGAATAACCTTTGAGTACAATTGAGATCGGTTAATAAGATGTAATGCATCTGCATCTATAACTAATGGAATATCATGTGTTTTTGTGAATTTAAGAATTTTTTCCACCGCTTTTTGAGTATCAGAATGACGTCCTAATCCGGGCCCTAATACTATTGAATCAGTTTCTTTCATTTGTTGAAAAGGTAGTGATTCAGATGTTAGGTGGGAGGATGGATAGCTATCGACTATAAACTCTGGAGTGTAGGAACGAATAGCATGTGAAACGTGTTTAGGAGCAATAATTGTCACTAAATCTGAACCTGCTTGTAAGGCCCCCATAGCTGCTAGAGCTGGGGCCCCAGAATATTTTTCATTTCCCCCTATCACGAGTATTTTTCCTTGATCTCCTTTTTTTACCCATTTATTTTTATTAGAAAGCGCCAATAGATCTCCAGGACCAACAATAAATTCTGCTTCTGGGGGAATTCCTATTGAAATAACTGTGATTTTGCCTGAATTCTCTACTGTTAATCCTTGTTTCTGTTTATGAAAAACTACCGTATAATGACCTTTGACGAAAATATTGGCTTTTTGACCGGTATTCGGATCGATTCCTGAGGGGGTATCAACACATATTATAATAGCCCCTTTCTTTTCGCATGAGTTAATATAGGAAATAACTTTGGAATAATGACCAGTAATTTCTCCACGAACTCCAGTTCCAAATAGTGCATCAACAATTATTGTCTTTTTACTGATATTTATTTTATTTAAATCTACAGGATCGCTTACTTCATTTACGCTAATAGAATGTGGTAGATTCTCTAGAATCTCCCAATTTTTTCGGGTTGAATGTTTCTTGATATCCTCTTTTGCCCCTACTAAATAAAGAGAAACTTTAGTTTTATTGGCGAGATGACGTGCTGCAACCATCCCATCGCCTCCATTCCCGCCTTTACCTGCAATAATAACGATAGATGAACAATGAGATTCCTTACAAATGTCCCATATAAATTCAGCTAACCCCCTTCCAGCGTTTTCCATCAGAATTATTCTTTTTACTCCAAGATAATCTGCATTTACATCAGCGATAGACATTTCAAGAGTTGAAATTAAGTCATTTACCAAATCATAGCACCTGGAGAATAGTTGAGGATCAATAGCCTTTTTAATTACTATTTACTCGTTCTGCACAATTTATCTAAAGATGAGAATGGAATTTACTTGATATATGAAATATAGGCATAAATTAAATATTTCTTTTTCTCAATCAACTTATCATATAGGATAATTGAAAGATGGATTTAATTCTCTTAATAATATTAAGTTTAAATTTAATTTCTGCTCTTATCATTATCCCATATCCTGTTAATTTGTTCTTCCTTACAATTACGTCTGTTAATTGGAAGGATCCCATCCCTAAAGAGAAATATAGTGAATTGGAGCTTCCTACTGTTACTATTCAGTTACCTATTTATAATGAATCAAAAATAATAGAGAAAACGCTAGTAAATTTGGAGAATATTATTTATCCATTAGATCGTTTAAAATTTCAAATTCTTGATGATTCCACAGATGATACTTCAAGATTGATTGAATTAAATATCAAGCGTTTAAAAGAAAAAGGATTTAATGTAAATATCATTCGAAGATCTACACGAGATGGATTCAAAGCAGGTGCTTTAAGAAATGGATTGAATAAAGATAATTCTGAATTTGTTGCAATATTTGATTCAGATTTTGTAATTAATCCGAATTTTTTACTTAATTGTATCCATTATTTCAAGGATAGAAATGATATTGGAGCCGTACAGGCTAGGTGGGGGTACTCCAATCTAAATTATTCATTATTCACACGTGCTATGTCCATTGGATTAGATGGTCATTTTTGGGTTGAAAAAATCGGACGGAAGAGTTTAAGTGCCTATATATCCTTTAATGGAACGGGTGGTATTTGGAGGCGAGCAGCGATAGATGCAAGCGGAGATTGGTCCTCAGATACCTTGGCTGAAGATTTAGATCTTGCCTATAGAGCTCAAATGAAGGGTTATGAACTTGTTTATTTAACTGGTGTAGTTAATAATCAAGAAATCCCCCCAACTCTTCGTTCATGGATCATCCAACAGAGTAGATGGTCTAAGGGGTTTTCACAAAATATCAGAAAAAATTTTCTCTCATTTTTGTTTCTATCTCCTAACTGTTCATTTGTATGTAAAATACAAGGTACAGTTCATCTGACTCAGTATCTCTTTCCTTTTATGATAGTAATTAATACAATCACAAGCACATTGTTGATATTTAGCCCCTCGTTAGACACAGAGCCTTTTTTTATTTTTGGACTCCTTTTTGCAGTTGCTACATTCTGCGGAATTGTTGCTTATGCATCAGCAATTATTCGCGCAGAAAGAGCAAGGTGGGTTTTAATCCTTATCCCTCTTTTCCTCTTTTGGGGAGGAGGTTTGGTTGTACGAATGGCAGTGGGAACGCTCACAGGGTTTGTAATGAAAGGAGGAGAATTTGTAAGAACACCAAAATATAACGTATCAGGAATAGGTGATTCGTCTCGCCAAAAAATCCACAATCATATTCCTTTAGATAGACTTACAATTGTGGAATTGATTTATATGCTCATTCTTGTTCTTGGTTTCGTCAAGTATTGTACCCTTGGAGGTTTTTATCTGTTCAATGCCTTTTACTTCTTGTTTCTTTGTTTAGGTATACTCAATCTTCTTATATCAGAATTTGTACATGCGATTTCTTCTTAAATCTGTTTTTATTTGTGGTATAGCCCAGTGCATTCATGTTTTTCTGGAAGACGATGATTTGTACAAAAATATCTTCCACAATATGAACAAGTAAATCCAAGCAAAGTAGGTGATCCACACTGACTGCATTGCCCCTGAATTTGTGTTTTTTTCCTTATTTTGGAAGGTGGAATTATTCTCGGACTAAATGAATCCCTTATCTCAGAATGGGAGGGTGTTGATTGAAAAACAAACGTATAGGCAATAATTAATGAGAATAAAATTGATATTATTCCCCAAGACAGAAGTAATAATGGTTCATTATTTCCCGAATATAAAAGAAAAGTGAGTAGTAAGGATAGAATGAGTCCGATTGCTATCCCTAGTGAACGTTTTTCTTTTGAAGTTAAATAATTCATTGTTAAATTCCACTCAATATGCCTAGAGGATGAAAAAGCCAAATTAAGGCTGTAAAACCAAATATTATGAAATAAACCTCTTGATTCCATCTATAGACCTTTGCTCCATCTAAGATAGAGAATGGTAGAAGATTGAAGAGGGCGATATCAAATGAAGCTTTACTGATGAAAACTATGATAAAACCCCACAAAGGGGGGAGAAAAGTCGAAGTGATTAATAAAAATCCTCCTAAAAAGATATTGACTAAAGGTCCCATTATTGAGACATTGGCTCTAATTCTGCTAGAAGGATTACCATACCAAATAATTGCACCAGGCGCGATTATTTTAAAAGGAAATAATACCGTCATTAGTGAAAGTACAGCCATACTTTGATCTAAATGAAATTTTGCAGGAAATCCATATCTCACAGCTGTATATTTATGGGCTAATTCGTGTAATGCGAATAGTGGGAGAATTAAAACGCCAGTGATTAATAGCTCTAGAAGGTTTAAAAAATTTATAAGTATTGAGAGTTCGACTATTACAAAAATAATACATGCAAAAAGAAGTTGCTGCTTTTCCTCCTGAGAAAATGAATACATAATTCATCCAAGTTATTCTTTCTGTGAAATCTGATCCACTAATTTATCCCAAGTTTCCCTTTCCTGTTTAAGCAACTCCTCAATAGCCATACGCAAAAAATGGGATCTTGATTCATATTGGCCAAGGCGTACGAAGTTATCGATGAGAATGAGTATTTGATCAGGAATTTTGATACTTATGGGTTTTTGTCGCATCATTTTCTATTCCAGTTTTCGCTTTAAGCATTTCAATATAGGTTTTACCCATTATAAAAAAAGTATCTTCTAACCAAAGTTTACATTAGAACAGAGTAGAGATCGTTCTTCCTCCTCAGATTGATTTATAGCAACTAATGATTTTGAAAGAAAGAATTATATCTGGGAATAGGTTTGCATGAATTATATAATCGGGTGTGTAAAATTGAAAGGCGTACTAGTATCAGCAGCAGGGGTTATCTTTGGAGAGATGACTTCTGAATCGACAAAGATATTTGATTCCGTTATGTTTACAAACACTGAAACAATTTTAACTGATGAGTTCCAAGTTTTTCTTCACGAGCATGAGGAAGAAATACGAAAGGCCTTACCAGACATAACAGAAGAAATTGTTTCTGATAATGCAATGGTAGTTGACCATTTACGGGAGATTGGATATGATCAGGTTCGTTTTGCAAGTACAGGAGAATTTTCCACATTTAGAACCAATATAAATGAATATCTTGTCGAAAAATTAAATCTAGCAAGTCCAACAGATCTTATCTCTTTAATGCGCAAGAAATCTCTTGTTCATACTCAGACTCTCTTACGGGAGAACGTAGAAGCTAGGGATAAATATCTTGCTCAAGCAATTAATAGTATTGATGATATTAATTCAATTATAAACTTGATTTTTGCTCGCTTATCAGAATGGTATGGGATTCATTTTCCAGAATTACAAGAATTGGTGAGAGATAATAATCAATACATAAGACTTGTATCAAAAATGCAGGGAAAGCTTCGGTCAGAAATAGCAACCGATGAAATTGTTTCACTATCTGAACGAAGACAAGAACTAATTCACGAAGCTGCAGAAAAATCTCTTGGTGCTGAAATTTCAACATATGATATGAATCCGATATCCAATTTGGCATCCTTTGGGGTGGAAATCCTTAACACTAAAGAAACCTTAGAAAAATACATTGAAGAAAGCATGAAGGAAGTAGCTCCTAACTTACAATTACTTGTAGGAAGTTTGCTTGGAGCTCGTCTCATCTCCCTTGTAGGGAGTTTGGAGAATCTAGCAAAAAAATCTTCAGGAACAATTCAAGTCCTAGGTGCAGAAAAAGCATTATTCAGGCATTTAAGATCAGGAGAAGATCCTCCGAAACATGGTGTCATCTTTCAATCTCAATTCATTCATTCTGCAAAAATGCATCAGAGAGGGAAGATTGCTAGGGCATTAGCGGGAAAATTGAGTATTGCTGCACGAGTTGACTTTTTCAGTGGCGAGTTTATTGCTCCAACGTTATTAAAAGATCTTGAGAAAAGAATAGACGAGATAAAGGAATCCTTCCCCGAGCCTTCAGAGAAGCAGAGAACAAGAAAGCAGAAGAAAAAAGACTATAAACCTAGAGGAAAGCGCGGAAAACTGTATCAAAAAGGATCAAAGAAATCTGGGCCAAGAAAAGACTCAAAACATAAAAAACGACGGTATACGAAAAAAGATTGATAATTATAGTAATCTCAAGGTGAAAAAATGCAAGTAAAAGAAACAATGATTCAGGGAATGTATCAGTTAAAAATTGATCAAAAAAATCGTCTCGCCACTAAAAACAAAGTTCCTGGGACTTCTGTGTACGGCGAGAGATTAATCAAGGTTGACAACGAGGAGTATAGACTTTGGGATCCGTTTCGATCAAAATTTGCTGCAGCTTACTTATCGGGAATGAAACTTCTTCCACAACTGAAAGGAAAAAATATCCTTTACTTGGGGGTCTCTACAGGCACAACTCCTTCTCATTTCTCTGATATTTTAGATGATGGGTTCATATATGGAGTCGAATTCTCTCCAAAAGTCATGAGAAAGTTTTATCGCCTTGCAGAACAACGTCCAAATCTGATTCCAATTCTTGCTGATGCTAGAAGGCCAGAAGAGTATTCCTCCTATGTTTTCAATCTCGATCTTATATATCAAGATGTTTCCCAGCCTGAGCAAGCAACAATTTTTGGTAGAAATGCACAAGAGTACCTGAAGCCAGGGGGAGTAGGTGTCATAGCCATAAAATCTCAAAGTATTGATGTTTCTCTTGAACCAGAAGAGGTGTTTTCCAATCAGATGAAAGTATTAGAAGACGATTTTGGATTACAAGTACTCGAAAATTCAACTATTGACGCTTTTGAGAAGAAGCATGCAATTATGATCATAAAAAAAGCATGACCTCATTTATTATTTTTAGCCATAATCACGCCATGTAAATTTGCATTTCGTACACCGATAAAATGTAGTGGAAGCTTCATCCGCACTCCGAGTTTGAAGCTGCCAGTATACAGCTTCATGATGTCCACATTTTTCACAGCTTGCAGTTGCTGTGGGCATAGTTTGCACTTCATTTTCATCATCAATAATGACTGTTTTTTCTAAATCTGAGTGTCTTATGGTTTGTTTAATCTCGAAAGCTTTTGAATTAGACTTAGAGTCAGCAGGTATCGTTTTCCCACATGAATTGCATTTCATTACAATGGTTCCATCCGTCTCCTTATCAGGGACAAGAAGGGCTCCACATTCACAAAATTCCATTAAAATTAACTCCAGTCATTTTGGGCTCAGTGTAAGCAGAAATCTCCTAAAGTTTTAAAGAAGCTGAGTTTTTTCTATTAAGAAAGGATGACCCCAAAAAGATTGATTTGTTAGGAATGAGGAATATTAATTATTTCAATCATAAAACTGGAATTAGCTAACAAGAGAGGATTACGATGAAAAGAACTTCAATTAGACCCTATGAGGAGATAACTATTTTGTCTCTTGCCAATATTGCTGCTACAACAAAATTTCAATTCTTTTGCAAGGTAAAAGAGAAAGTAGATGCTTATGTAATCCTATCTGACGATAATTCTGAATATAAGTTTACTTTCAGTGAGGATACTTTTGTAGATATAAAGACGGGAGATATAGCCTTAGCTTTTGGACAAAAAGATGAACTAGATCTGAAATTAGAAAAACTTATCAAACTAAATCTTGATTGGTCCCTTCTTATAGAGGCTAGAACTGTTGAACAGATGTAAGTAGCTTGTTCGTTGGCAAAGATCTTGATACTTACTTTTTAGACTCAGAAAGGCGTTTATCAATTAAAAATGTTGGTTTTCCTTAAAATGAATTCTTATATTCCATATATTCTCAACAGGACTTCAGAAAAAATATATATACAAGATAATTGCACATTTAACCAGCCAGATTACCGTTACGAAGCAAATTTTGGATGAATATCTAAAGGATTTACTAATAACGATGTCTGCTTGTTTTGTAAGGAGGCTTTTACATGTCCATGGTCGGTCAAGCCAAAAGAACTTTTCAAAAAGAAATCACTGCATTTAACAATAAAAGAGTAGCAGTAATTCTCAAGAATGGGAAAAAATTCGTTGGAGAACTTAAGGGATTATCACCAGAGACTCTAACCTGTGTACTAATAAAAGCCAAGCGTGATGATGATAGTAACGAAATTCATCGTATTTGCTTAAATGGTGACCAAATAGCAGAGATTTATTTAGAAGAAGCCCCATTTGATCTTTCGGGGTTGAAAGATGAACTGGAACAAATCTTTCGTCGTCCTGGGGACGTGAAAGTCTATGATGAAGCCGGATTAATAGTAGTTCTTGAAAGAGTGAAAGTTTCTGAAACGGGTGTTGAAGGAACAGGACCAGTTGCAGATCGAGTTCGGGCAATTTTTAACCGATATGCAAGCGATCAAGCTTCAGAAGAGTAGGAATGAACATGATAATAAATGCGGAAGTATTTCAGCTAGAGGAAGATTTAGATAATAATCTGTGGCTAATAGATTTTAGAGATGAGAAGTTGGGTCTCAGAGGAAAAATTGAAATTCCTTCAAAAATAGCCGATTTGCACGATGTAAAGAATCTCCAGATCGAAGTTATTTCCGCGGCTAAGAAAAAGAAACTATCATTTAAAGATGCTAAAGTAGCTTTAAATGCCACTAGCTATAGGACAAAGCCAGTTGGAAAAGAAAAGATTTATTCCTTTTCCTCTGGTGGGCTAACATTTCGTTTATTTTCAGGAAAAGTTCTGCCAGAATTCAAATCCCCCTTTAAAGAGTATATGATCATTGTACGGTAATAGAGCAAACACGCGGGGGTTTCCCAGCCAGGTCAAAGGAGCTAGGTTGAGGTCCTAGTCGTGTAGGCGTTCGTGAGTTCAAATCTCACCCCCCGCACCATTTATGATGTTCTCTTTTGATTACTTAATTTTTCAAATATTAAAAATGAAAAAAACTGGATCCTTTGATAAACTTGCGGAACTTTGGATCCAAGAAATATATATTATTGAATGAATGTTTTAAGAAATGAAATCCTCATACATTAAATAGCTGGATTTTAATTTTGAAATTTAATTTACGAATTGATTCACTTTTATATAAGCTCTATGAACGTAGATTGTGGAATCAAATTAAAGGCGGCATTGAAGAAGGCATTCACCCTACACATGTTGCTTTAATCATGGATGGGAATCGGCGTTATGCGCGTGCGAAACGGCTCCCGAGTACTTTTGGTCACCGCCTTGGACGTGACAAGCTCAAAAATATTTTAGAGTGGTTTTGGGATCTGGAAATTGAATATGTAACTCTCTATGCCTTTTCGACAGAAAATTTCGAGAGGTCAGAGGGTGAAATTAATGAGTTAATGGATATATTTGAATCCACCTTTAAGGAACTTATTGATCATCCTGAGTTCAAGAAAAGGAATGTGAGAATTAAAGTTATTGGACGAACTCATTCATTACCGACGAATGTTCAACAAGCAATAGATAGGGCAGAAAAAAGTTCTCAAACCGATAAACCTGGTCCAACACTTATCATTGCTATTGGTTATGGGGGTCGAGCAGAGATGATCGATGCAATGAAATCCATAGCAAAAAAAATAGCTAACAATGAAATGGCCATAGAAGATATTAATGAATTAGTAGTTGAACGACATCTATACACCAATGGGATACCTGACCCTGACCTTATTATTCGAACATCAGGCGAAGAACGTTTGTCAGGTTTTCTAACTTGGCAATCTGTATATAGTGAGCTTTATTTTGCAGATGTATATTTTCCAGGGTTTAGAAAAATCGACTTATGGCGAGCTATTCGTACCTATCAATCTCGAAAACGACGTCACGGGCGTTAATTGCTCAAATTGAGACATTCTAGGTATACATCCGTTTTGTAGCAAGTTTGTCAGGATCATTTGCTTCGATAGGGGCTAATTGTCGTTTAATTTCCTCTTCTATTGTTTGAGCATTTTGCACTAATTCATTTGTATCAATATCAATGTTTAAAATATAATTAAGTTTCTTAATGGTAGCAACAGCACCTAATGGATCGGGGCGCTCTCTCTGTGCATAGGCCAAAAGTCCTACAGCGGGAAACATACTCATGTCAAGATATCCGAGCATAATAGCTAGAGGTCCTGCAACAAATAGCCCTGGATCAAGTAAATTCGTCTGTATTTCTTCAATGAAATTTGAATTGAGCTTTGATGAATTTAAAAAAGCTCTTGTCGGAATATATTGAATTTCGTTCTCTGATGATTTTAAACGAGCATCAACCCCTCCTATGAAATATGCTTCAGACAAATTTTTTTGTTTTAGGATCCATTCAGACATTTTTTCAGAAAATTCAATTTGTACATGACGATAGGGCTGTAGATGAGGAATGAAAATCGCAAAATCGTATTCTTCTTTTCCATATATTTCGAAAGGAAGTCTCAATTGATTGTTTTGAACAGAAATAAATGGAGGAGCTCCACTTGACATGATAGTGGCTATTCGTTTTAACTTGAGATTTTCAATTATATGAGAAACAGTAATATATCCAATTTCCCCTAATCCATGCCATCCCGCTATAAATCTCTTACATTGATTTAATATTTTTTGATCTTCATGAAAAATCTTGAATTTCATCCGTTTTCCACCTAATTTATATGATTATTCAAGGCGATCTTCCCTTGCGATATATCGTGCACGACTTTGAATTTTTTTCATTTGTTCATAAGTGTTCTTCCCCTCGGGATACACACTTAGATACCCTTCTAAAAATGTATTGAAGAGAATATTTGACGCTGGTTGAATTGCTTTTAAAGTTGAATAAAAAGTAAGCAGATCATCCGCTTTTGCTTCTAATTCATTAGAAATTTTGCCTAACCCAAAGTCTATTATTGATAGTTTATCTTCTAATTGAATAAGAACATTAAATACAGTCAAGTCACCATGAATTATATCGTTACTATGTAAAAGGCCAATTTGATGCCCAAGATTGACGAAAATTGGGTCTAGTTTGTCTATCGGTAATGAATTCATCTCCTCGAATAGCAATTTACCTTCTAGCGATTCAATAATTAGAATATGATCCTCAATATCGACCCCGAATAAACTAGGTACACTAACTCCAATTTTTCGCGCGTTAGTCATAACTTTCGCTTCTGATCTTAACCTGTGAAGTCTTATACGATTATCAATATCTGGATGGCGATAAGATTTTGGTAAGCGATGTTTGATTGCAATAGGACTTTGAAGAAATGTTCCCTTAAATATAACTGCTTCTGCACCTTTTGCAATCTTTTCTGCTTGTATTAATTTCATGAGATCCATCCTACTTGAACTTGATCAGTTCTCCAACGAGGCTTAACTTGACTTTTCTGAATAGGGATAATTTCTCCTGTCTTTAATAGATGAGTACCTGCGAATGCAATCATAACCCCATTGTCTCCTGCTAAATTTCTTGGAACGACATAAAATAAGGATTCTTGCTCTTTCGCAACTAGTTTTATGATGTTTTGCAAATGGACATTAGCAGCAACTCCTCCTGTCAATAATACTGAACCTTTCTTTGTACAAGAAAGGGCTCTTTCCGTTGCTTCGGCCAGTATAGCAAATGTATACTCCTGAAAGGAGTAACAGATGTCAGAAGTTGAGTGATTGGCAATCAATTTCTTTGCTGCAGTTACCATACCTGAGAAGGAGAAAGACATTCCCTTTATCGTATAAGGGAGTAATAGAAGATTCTTCCCTTGTTGAGCTCGTTTCTCAATGTGGGGACCCCCAGGATGGGGTAAATTCATTTCTCTTCCCAATGAATCTAATGCATTTCCAATAGCAATGTCTAGAGTTTCTCCTAAGACACGATATCTCCCATTTAAGAAAGTAATTAGTTGTGTGTTTCCTCCACTTACATAGAGAACAAGCGGATCGTTTGCTGGAGTAATGGTTCTTCCTAATTCCACATGAGCAATACAATGATTTACTCCTAAAAGTGGTTTATTGAGTTTTAAGGAAATTGCTCTAGCAACAGTAGCTGTAGTTCTAAGACATGGACCTAAGCCAGGACCCTGAGAAAATGCAATTCCATCAATTTTATCAGGTTTGAATTGTAATTTTTGAAATATTTTTTTAAGAAGGATGGGAAATTGCTTAGTAAGGTAGGTAGCAGCTTCTCGTGGATGAATTCCACCTTGAGGTGGAAAATATGTTGCGGATTCATTTGCATGGATTTGAGGTCCTTGAATCACAGCTACCCCAGCTGTATGAGCTGTCCCTTCAAGCCCTAAAATGATAGGTTCAGTAGATGCCATACTAGCTTCATGATCTAAAGATTAAAATTCCGTATAACCACACAGTCCACATGCTGCTCTATTCTTATGTTTAGCCAAAAAAGATCCCTTGCATCTTGGGCAAAACTTGTTGGTTCTCTTAATTGTACCTTTCTTATAATCAACTTTATAATATGATTGGACTGGATTTCTACGAACTGGCATTTAGTTAACCCTCTTTTTGATCATTTAGGATGATTTTATTTCTCTTAAGACGGAATTTAGGTTCGAATACATAAACATCCTCAGAATTATCATAACAATGAGCAATTAGTTGAGATTTTGGTTCACCAAAATGACCAATTATATTCTGAATTACCACACGATCGAGATCAAAGTTTAATTGTGCTGCAATTTTGGAACGTACTGCCTCTCTGGTTGGTGTGATCTCACCAAGATGAGTAATTAGTGCCTTAATTTCATTTCGGCCAATGAGGGGATTATGTTTTTCTTCTGTAATGGTGATTTCCATCTATGTATTCCTCATGAAATTCGAATTTTTTCAATATATCTTGGATTATGTTCTTCAGGGAAGAAGTTATTAACGCTACCACAATGCCTTCTTCAGTGGTAACAGGAGGTTGTCCATAAATCACTACACTTCCAAGAGGTAGGGAAATTATCGCTGGGATGATTAATAGGTCCTCTTCACCGTCAATCCTAACTGCTATGCGACATTTGTTGGAAGTACAAAAAGCTATTGCATTTTTTATTTCATGAATTGTGCTTTCCAGGATCCATTCTTTTGGATTGTATACATCTTTTAGTGAATATTGTTTAAGATCAAGTGAAATTTTCTTAGTACGTTGTGTTTTTTCATCAAAAACAATGATATTGGGATGGAACCCTTGGTTAAGAAGAGATTTTGCACAGACATCCCCAATAGCAATAGTAAGTCCCCTATTGATCTTTTTTATATATTCTATTGCATTTTTAGCAGATATAGAATGATCTCCAATGAATAATTCTCCAATGGGGGCTCGAAATGAATTTCGAAGTGTAACTGGGAGTTTATATCCCACAATAAGTTCCCTCAACGAACTTTAATTGCATATTTTCCAGGACGATTTATATTCAATCTTCGCGCGATCTTACTACCTTGGGGTGATCGGATAATGACCATACCTACGAAGCTTTTTGATAAATGATTATGCGTTTTACAAATAGGACAAACTTCCTCTCCTTGAACTATACTGTTACATTTCTTACAAGCTTTGATTTTTACCAATTAAACCGCCTCTTTTTTTTCGTCAATCCAAGTTTTTAAACCTAAACCCTCGCCTTTCATGGTTACTGCGATCTTCATACTTACATGATCTACAGTAGCAGTAATGATTTTTCCTCGGACCAAATCTCCAGGCCTGATAGTTCTACCTGATTCTCTTCCTACTAAAACACCTGAAGAACGGGATGACATTTGAAAATATTCATCAGCGATTTGACTGATATGTGCTAAAGCATCAGTACACCCTATTCGCATGAAGAATCCAAATTTGGTTGTTTCAACTACTTCACCTTCAGTTACTTCATCGTCTAAAGGACGAAAAGAAATCGCCTGATATTCTACATCGTGAAAAGTTGCTCCGTCACCAGGTACAATCCTACCAGGTGAAATCTCATTTACAGACAAAATCGCGACAATCATTCCCACATCTCCTCCAATTGTAGTTTCATTCTTCGTTCTTGAGATATCAAGAATTACCTCCTCTAGAGGTTGTCCAAATCTATTGGGGGGAATTCGAATAGTTTCACGGATTTGAGTCAAATAATACATTTATCCAGTACCTCTTTCCGCTGACCTTGCTTCAGCTATACCGAAAATAGAATCATTAAAGGCTTTATTTATTAGACTATTGAGTCTTTCCAAGTAAGTGTTCGTTTCGAGAATTGACTAAAGTAAGAAAAAAAGGAAAAAAAGGGGAGGATGAATACTTCAGGGGAATTTGAAGTTTAATCATCTTCAATGTTAAAAGATATTGCTGATTTTCGGGAGCTTTTCAAATAAGCCCAGATGAAAGCGACGAAAAGTAATGCACCAACAACTGCTAATATAAGCGTTAGTGTAGAATCCTGAGAAGATTGAACTAACAGTGGAGCGATAATAAGACTAATCAGGTTAATTACTTTTATCATAGGATTTAACGCTGGACCAGCTGTATCTTTCAATGGATCACCAACAGTGTCTCCAACAACACTTGCTTTATGACGTTCCGATCCTTTCCCTGTATTCTTCTCTAGATCTCTTACTTCATCTTCAATAGCTTTCTTGGCATTATCCCATGCTCCACCAGCATTAGACATGTAAACTGCTAGTAATTGTCCACTAACAATTATTCCTGCCTGAAAACCACCTAGTACTTCAACACCAGACCCGATCAATTCTGCTGTATTCAAACCAGGAATGTTAACAGCACCAAGGGCAATTGTAAAGAATATTGCCATAAAAATTGGTACACTGACTGCTATTATTGTCAAGCTAATCAGTTCTCTTTGAGCTGCAGCAGTTACTATTTCAACAACGTTACCATAATCAGGTTTCTTTGTGCCTTCCATAATCCCTGGTATTCTAAATTGTCGACGAACTTCTTGAATAGTTTGGCCAGCTGCTCGATTTACAGCTCTAATATTGAATGCTGAAAATATCCATGGAAGTGCAGCACCAAGGAGAAGACCTACAAAGACTGCAGGTATATCAATACGTAATCCATATGCTAGTGGACTCTCAATTCCCAAGTTTTCAGCGACAATTCCGACATCTGTTACAAATGATGCAAATAGACTTACCGATGCAATTACGGCAGATGCAATCGCAATTCCTTTGGTAATCGCTTTTGTTGTATTTCCTACAGCATCTAATTCTTCGAGGACATGTCTTGATTCTTTGTCCATACCAGTCATTTCAGCGATACCTTGAGCATTGTCACTAATTGGTCCAAAAGAATCCATAGCAACATTATTTCCCGTGTGAGAAAGCATACCAATACCTATTAATGCAATTCCGTATAGAATGGCATGTTGTATATCTTCTGGAGCGACAGAAATGTTATTAGTCAATCCGCCAATCAAAGGCAATCCATTATTATCGGGGAAAATTGCATAAGTTACGATTGCAAAAATGAATGATACAGAGATTGCAACAACAGCCCAAACACTGCTTTCGTATCCCAATGCTATTCCACTTAGAATTGTGGTCGCTGGGCCCCCTTCAGTAGATTCAAATACCTCTACGACTGGTCCTCCAGCTTTTGCAGTGAAACGTGCTGTAATTGGGTTGAAAGATACTGCAAGTAAAACACCGACCGCAATTAGAAAACCGAGTCTCCAATCGCCAGCATAAAATGTAGCCAAGAACAGCGACGTAATAATAGTGATAGCGCTAGAAATCTCATAGGATTGGAACATAGCTTTTTCTGCATCAGGTGTTTTCCATAATGCGACTGCATAAGTACCTACAATCGAACTGATTACGCCCACAGCTCGGACTATTAATGGAAACATAATCCAAACGATTCGTTCATCTATTTGATAAAGCACTAGTCCTAATATTAAGGAAGAAACAATGGTTACTTCGTACGACTCAAAAATATCTGCAGCCATACCAGCGCAGTCGCCTACATTATCTCCAACTAGATCAGCAATGACCCCAGCATTTCGAGGATCATCCTCTGGAATATCTTTTTCGACCTTGCCAACGAGATCTGCTCCTACATCAGCAGCTTTAGTGTAAATGCCTCCTCCAACTCTCATGAATAGAGCTAGAATGGTTCCACCAAACCCAAAACCAAGTAACGCATCAGGTGCTGCCTGTCCAAAGATAATAAATATGAGAGTACCACCCAATAGTCCAAAACCATCGGTTAACATACCTGTGACAGTTCCAGCATGATAAGCAACAGAAAGAGCTTTACTATATCTCTGTCCTACATCTATTGGGTTACCATATTCATCAGTAGTCTGTGATGCTGTAGCAGCTACTCTTAAATTTCCTTGAACTGCAATACGCATACCAAATTGACCTACCATCATTGAGAACGATGCTCCCATTATGAATGCTATAGTACGTCCTATTGCAACCATTAGTACTGGATCGAGTCCAACAAATTCATCTCTCGCTGCTTCAGTGGGTTCAACTAAGTACACACTGAAAAACAGCGCTATCGTAAGAATTAGCACTATAGGAAGAATTGTTTTGAGTTGTCGTTTCAGATAAGCATTTGCTCCTTCATTGATAGCTTCCCATACCTGTTGCATTTCTTCAGACCCTTTGTCATGGCTGAGAACATCTTTGCGTAGCCACCATGAGTAGATAAACGCAATAATGGCAACACCAATTACGATAAGAAGGGTTAGCTGTTCAATGAGCTCTAAATCCAAAAAAGTTGTGAACATTATTTCCACCTTTCATTTTAAATAACAAAAATCCAAATATTAGAAATTCCTTTGACCTGTATTGAGAATAAGGTCTTATCGAAGTGATTTCCATTTTTTACGTGATATTATTATTGATTTCCATTTTTTACGTGAAATTATTATTATTGTAGATTTTTAATCGAGAAGTAATATGTGATTTAATTTATCAAAAAATGCCAATTTGTTATTATAGTTGAAAACAAGTACCTTATTTAATTAGTTCGACCTTTAATTTGATTTAAAACGATAACCAGTAAAAAGGTAACATCTTCTCCTTTACAGTAGCTTCATAAGACCAGTATCATTTCTTCCCATTCAATAAGATTTCAAATGAATCTCGAAGTGACAGAGGAATCGTGTGAAAAAATGACAGAAAAAACATTATTGGTAATTAAACCAGACGCAGTGCAGAGAGGCTTAATAGGAGAAATTATTTCCCGCATTGAAAGAAAGGGTTTAAAGTTAAATGCTTTAAAAATGATTAAATTGACAGAGGATGATGTAGATAAATTATATGACATTCATGTTGAAAAAGGTTTTTATCCACTACTGAAATCTTTTATTCTTTCAGGTCCTTTAGTTGCTATTTCAATCCAAGGAAAAAATTGCGTTAAGATCGTAAGAAAATTAGCGGGAGCGACTAACTCACCTGAAGCTGAACCTGGAACTATCCGTGGTGATTTTGGTATTGATTTAACAAAAAATATTGTTCATTCGTCAGATAAACCTGAAAGGGCACTATATGAGTTAGGCGTACTATTTGAAAGTGAAGACTACGTATCATTTGATCTAATTAACAAGTCTTGGGTTGAATAAACTCAAAATATATGAGAGAATACAGATGAAAAGACGATCTCCCTATAAACGAGTCAAAATTCAGAACATAAATAGTGCAGAAGTTACAAAGGATAGTGAAGAACGTTGGCGTCTAATCACTGCTGATGGATCAACTCTGTTCCGGATATGGATAGTTGGTGTTGTAACTGAGAAATACGGAGGAGAAAATAATTATGTTGGATTAAAAATTGAAGATGGGAGTGGAGCTACAATGGTAAAAGCTTGGGATGGTAGTATCGAATCTATTTCTCAGTGGGATAAAGTCGAAATACTTGGGCAAATTCAAATTTCTGAACAAGGCGATACAGTAGATGTGTTTATTACTCCTGATATTGTAGAAAATATCAAGGATGATAATTGGTTTATTTATCACAAATTAAAAACTGTTCAACAGCGCCAACACATTGATACAGAGATCAAAGTAAAATCTGCAGTCGTTGAAGGAATTGATCTTGGTGTTGCATCACTAGAAGATTTAAAAAATAAATTAAAAACGCTTGTCAAACAATTGGATCAAGGAAATGGTGTTACAATGGACAACATTGTCGTAAAATTACCAAATATTGATGAGGCGCAAATTTATGATGCAATTACAGAATTATTGGAGTCTGGTGAATTCTTTGAACCTCAAGTCGGCATTTATTCAAACGCGTTTGAGTAATTTGCTGGTTTATGGTCTATTCCACTGAAATACATAATATCTAATTTGTTGATCTGATAAGACGGTCGCTATAACATAGCGTTTACGAACTGACGTGGCTAATCTTCCAGCTCTGACTAAGTCAATAGGTTCGATAGTCGATTCTTTTGGAAAGATAGAGACGAGAAATGGCGCATGATCAATTCCTGGACCCCTGCGGTATACGGAAAAATCAGTTCCAAATTTAAGTCCAGGGCGTACGATGTATCTTTTATCCCGCAGATTCTTATAAACCGCGTACAAATCCTCAAATTTAGCAAAACGTTCTTTACAGATGGTTAGGAACTTATCATGAGAGATCTCTTGATTATTCTCGGAGATTCGAATTATATTTTTTTTTAATAGAAACGCAGCTTCCAATAAAGTTAGTTCAAGAGGCCGTTCAAATCTCGGAGATTTTGGTTTTCTTATCCCAACTGGTGATCCAAAATATCCTAATTGATAGATTTTACTTCCAAGGTCATGATTCCAAACAATAACATGTTTATCCACTAATAGAGCTGGGACGGGAGTATCCATTTTCCTTTCTCGATTTAACAACTTTAAAAGTAAAATTAAGGTTTCTTTCGATTTAACTTAGGTGCTACAAATCGTAATGTAAGAATTGTGTTGAGAATAAATAGAATAAGTAAGAAGGTTATAGCAGAATTGAGGTCTGCCAACGAAAGATCTTCCTCTGCCTTAGTTACAGCAATATCCAGTGAATTACTAAAAGCTAGGAACTCGGTATCGGTTTGATCTGATATATGGTAGTAAACTCGTGCAGAATGAAGTTGAAACTCTCCTAAGGATAGGGCAGTAACTATATAACTAAATATACGTGTTTGATTAGGTTCAATCCAGCTGTAAGATATTTTTGTCAAACCAGCCACGTCAAAAACCCAAGGAGCATTTAAAGTATCAATAAAGGTAACATTATATGCCGTGCTATTACCTATATTCCTAATCGTAATCGTTACAACAAATGAATCATTTAATGTAACTTCTGTAAGATCAACAACTTTAGTAACAAATAAGCTAGGATATGTGTTAGAAACATTTGTTGTTTTTGATGGAGATGCCTTAACCTGCACTGATAAATAATTAAAGCAGAGGATAGCAAAAACAAAGCTGATAATTATCTTTCTAGCAAGTTGAGACCTTTTAGATACAGCCCACATAAATATCGCCTAATATAGGTATAATTATTCCCAATTTGAATGTCTTGTTAAATCTTAGGGTTAAATACTGTTGTCGGATAGAGTGACAGATATGGACATTTATGGACAAATAGGACAAGATGATTTTTAGGAAAGAAGAGAAATAGAAGGCAGGATATCTTAGGAGAAGGGGGTAGAGATTACAATCCATGATTAACAGAGTGTTCAACCGATCTCATGGGATTATACCTAAAATGACGCGCTAGGTAACGTCTTGCTATTAGAATAGCGGGAAACAAGCGAATTTGTTTTGATTACAGGGCTTAATAGGTTTATAAGAAGAAAAGCTGCGAATCAATCTGGAAAGTCATGTGTACTTCCCGTCGCCGAGAGTTCTGCGGAGACCTTAAACGCCTGTGGAGAGGCGGTAAGACCGGCATTAATGCCGGCTCGCGTCGCTGAATCAGGAAGAACAGCTCCAAAGATAGTTAAGAACATTTTTTCCCAATTATTCCTAGCTGTCCTCTTTGGGTAAGTCTTTCAGAACGGTTATTACAAATGCTATCAAATGTTGTCATTTGTATTCACCTGAGGTCATCAACTAGCTCATTGCTGTAGCTAGTCTCCATCGTGATGCAACAAAGTTATCTTTTTGCGTATATCCGATAAATTCAGTCATGAGAATATGTAGTACAACAATTATTAGAAGGTATGGTGTGCAAGAAAGAAGTCCACAATATTTGACCGATCAGAAAAGATAAATTCCTTTTGAAAGACAAAAGAAACACCCTCAGATGCAAAATCCTGTCTGAGATCAAGCTCTAGAGGACTCATTCGAAATTAGTTCTCAACAAAAGATTCTTGTTTTAGTTCCCTACCCTCCCCTTTTATGTCAAATTCAATATTTAACAAACATTTTTTATTTTTTGGAGGGAAGGGGGGTGTTGGAAAGACCACAATGGCCGCAGCAACAGCTATCCGAGCTGCAGATTTAGGTCACAATACATTATTAGTTTCAACTGACCCAGCTCATTCTGTATCTGATAGTTTAGATCAACAGATAGGTGGAGACGATTATATAAAGGTAAATAATGTTGATAATTTATGGGCAATTGAACTGAGTACTGATAAGGCAATGAGTACATATTCAGAAATGATAAGCCAACAAGATCCAACAGGTGCTTTCAGTGAATTATTAGGAGATGGAGATGCTAATTCTCTCTCCCCTCCAGGTACTGACGAAACAGTCGCGTTTATCCAGTTGTTAGAATTCATTCAGAACCCCGAGTACGATATCGTTGTTTTCGATACTGCTCCAACTGGACACACATTAAAACTTTTGCAATTACCTGAATTGACCCAAAATTGGTTATTTCGGTTGATAAAAATGCGCCGTCGTATTGGAGGATTGATGAGTGGTTTTAAATCTCTTATTGGTGGTGGAACAGATCTTGATGAACAAGATGCTTTTGATAAACTAGAGGAATTGAGAGATCAGGTTGAGATTGCGAGAACTCATCTTAGCAATCATGAAGAGACTGAATTTGTCGCAGTTACAATTCCTACAGTCATGGCAATCTGGGAAACTGAGCGATTAATTCGTACATTATTTGAGGTTGCTTTTCCTATTAAACGAATATACATTAACCAACTTCAACCTGATAATCCTGAGTGTACATACTGCAAGAATAGATATAATGATCAACTCAAGAATTTAGGCAAAATTAAAGATTTATATGATGAATTCGATTTACAAGAAATTCCCTCTTTTGAATATGAAATAAGAGGGATTGTACACCTAAGAGAGTTGGCAAATTTGCTGTATGGTGTACGAACGTAATAACAAACATTATTGTCTATTTCTCTTCATCCCATCCCTTACGTATTCGAGAAAAAGCTTCCTTTAATTCCATATTCATTTGAGCTTTCAAACTCATTGGGGATGGATGAGCCTGAGGCGTAGGTGGCCGTGCACCTCCCATTTGTCCACCTACGGTAGGTGGCGCTAAACCTGGTGATGGAGGGGCAGGTGATTGTCCAGGTAAGGGTGGAAGACTAGATGGTGATGGCATGGATCCAGCAGGCTGTGGGGGAGCGTTCGCGGAAACGGGTGTAGGTACTGCTGATGGTTGAGCTTGTACTGGCGATGGAGGAGTTGGAAATGCTGGTGGAGTGGGTAAGCTTGGTGGAGGCGCGGTTGGTGGGGAAGGACCAACTGATGGAGCAATTGGTTGAGAATCAGGGGGTGAAGAGGTTAATCCTGGAGCAGAGAGCTGAGGTGGAGCCGAAGGTTGTTGGGAAATCTGACTAATTCTACTACTCAGTTCAGCATACTTTCTTTCCAGATCATCGACAATTTCTGCTAATTGTGAAACAAACACAAAGAATTTTTTGGTTACTGCGATTAGTGCATCAACATTTTGGGATTGATTATCCCCAAAGAATTCATCTAGATTGGTCAAAGTGTAAACCTACGTTGAAGTTTTAAGATTATGTATCATATATTCAATCTCTGAATCATTTATAAGAAGTTTCTTTTTCATCTAGGAATTTTATGTAATCAGCTACTAAACATGCATCTTTGGTTTCTCTAACGTCATGTGTTCGAACAATATGAGCTCCATTTGAAATAGCAATGGAGGTAGCACTTAAGGATCCCCACAATCGTTCTTCGGAAGTTTTCTCTATTACTGCCCCAATAAACGATTTTCGTGAAATACCAACCAATATAGGCTGGTCTATAACTCTCATTTTCTCTAATTGTTTAATTATCATATAATCATTTTTTGTATTTCTTTTTGGTACCCAAGCTCCTAATCCAGGATCTATTATTATCTTTTTTCGTGAAATACCAGCGTTTACTGCTAATTCTTTGCTTTTTTCCAACTCATTTATTATATCAGGGATTTTAAATACATCTCCTGGTTGAAATTGACAAGCCATTACAGAAACCGAAGCGTCATAACCAGAAACTGTGTCTGCCATCATTGGATCGGATTTTAAACCTGAAATATCATTAATCATGGATGCACCGGATTTTAACACAAAATTGGCTGTTTTATGGGATTGAGTATCAACAGAAATGGGAATATTGCAACCTATTTCATTTATTACATCAAAAAACATCTTTAATCTTTCTAATTCCACAGATTCCGATTCATCCTCAACAGAATTATAGATAAATGAGGGTGCACTAGAAATTGCTCCCACATCAATTATATCAACCCCTTCGTTTACAAACTCAAGGATATTCTCCTGAATGTCGCTTGGAGTTTTTTTAATACTTCCTTTGTAAAAAGAAGACGGTGAAAGATTCATGACCCCCATAATTATAGTCTTATATCCATCTCCAAAAGAGATACCTCCAATTTCACCAACTATTTGCATTTCTAATCCCTTTCAATAATTATTTCTTCCAGAGCGGACCTATATAGATACATTGAACAGGATTCATTTTCATCAGTTCATTATTTTCATAAACATCTATTATTGCTTGTGCTGGTATCTTTTCATATCCTCTTGCGATAACTATTGGGATCTGCTCATTTGATTCCCCCATTAATATTTCTGCTCCACATACAAGGTTATCAGCCAAAGCTCTTGTAGTTATGTTCATTTTTCGATTGAAAAGGTCCATAGTTCCTCGGTCATCAATTATAGGTGAGAATCCTGCAACACCCAGTGCAAAACCTGATGTACCTCTACGTAAAGGATGGGTCTTCGAATCAGCGATTATAACTCCAATTAAGACAGACAACTCGTTTTCAAGTTGTAAATGAATTTTATTAGCAGTTTCAACAGGATCTCTAGGTAAAGTTATGTAATATTCCTTACCACCCGAATTACTCTGATCTACCCCTGCATTTGCTTGAAGAATACCATTTTTTAATGCAAGCACTGCACCTGGTACTGCACCAACTATTTCATCAGATTCACGAAAAACTAATTCCACAAATCGGGGGTCGAGTCGAGATTTTTGTGCTAGTTCATAAGATTCTTGTCTAATGTCCTTAATATCAGAAATTTTGTGTTGACACCCTTCTACTGTTGAAATTATTTTACTAGCTATAATTACAAAATCATTATCCTGAAGTTCACATTCATTTTCCCTCAGGGCGTTTTTAACAAACTGGACAATATCTCTATCATTTGTAGTAATGATTTTCGTTTGTATTCCAATAAATTCAATCTTCATTCGTATTTGACTCCGACAATTGTTAAGTTCGCATCATTCCTTATTTTAGTGTTTCAGAGAGTCTACTACAAACCATAAGTAAGCAATTGTTTAAATTTATTTATAAATTGCCAGATAATTAATCTACCTCTTATTAAGCCAAATATATTCAACTTTCTGGTAAGTAAAACAGACAGTCTTTTAAGGTCACGATATAGGTAGTTCTTAAATCATCGAAAATGAACAAGACTGAGCATCAAACAAAGAAAAAAGAGAAAAAGTACATATTATCAGATATTTACAGATTTTTAAATTACTTGATCAGGAAAGAATAGTGTGGAGATTAGAAGATGTCAATGGAAGATCGCGCTAAATTTGGAATTCCGCTCTTAGATGACGCTTTAGGTGGAGGGGTTCCTCGTGGATCCATAATATTGGTGGAAGATGAAGTAGGTATAAATACAGAACATATTCTTGTACAGTTTTTGTCTGAAGGATTAAGAACAGGTGAATATGGATATATTTTATCAACAGAGCATCTATTCTCGCATTATTCCCCTCTATTTGTTCCCTATAATATTTCTGAAGTTACATTTGAAACAAAACGACTTGTTTTCTTGGACGCTTTTTCAAATCCTTTTGGTTATTCTGAAGGAAGACCGAGTACTGCAGGAGAAAATGTTATTCGTGATATTACACAACCTAGGGAAGTAACTGATCAAATTAGAAGAGCATTACTGCACGTTCGTTCCCAACCTGTTCGTGGTGTTCTTGATTCATTAACAACAATCCTACTTGTATCAGAAAGTCTCAAAGCGCCAATGGCGTTTTTACAACATAAGATAGCCACTGATAAGGAAATGGGAATTGTAAGTATTCTAACACTTCACAGAGATGTTCATTCTCCTCGTATAATACAAGCTGTGGAACATTATTGTGATGGAGTGCTCAGGTTAACAAAAGAGACTTCTGATGGCAAAGAACCTTCTCCAACAGACATTCTTCAGATAATAAAGGTTCCTGGAATGTCACTATCAGAGTTAGAAAATGCCAAATTCTCTTTTCAACCTAGTCCTGGTCATATTGAACTTGCCCCTTATTTATGAAAAAGAATTTTGAGAGCGATGTGAGAGAAATTCCAGGAAAGAAAAATTGCGATGTAGAAGGTTGCTCGAATGAGAGCAAGAAAACTGTTTCGAAAGAAAAAGCTGGTGCTGCAATTAAAGAAGCTGGACTGAATTTATCAGTTAAAGATAAAGTAACTAAAGCACATTTATGCAGCGATCACTACAGAAAGATAAAGAAGAAGTTGAAGAAAGATCGTGAAATAGATCGCCTTCGTTGGGGTTAAGAAGAATCTTTTCCGTTCAAAGAAAGCATTTGTGTACTAATTTAGAGGAATTTAATTTCCATAGCATCTTCAGGGCACGCTGCAACACAATCTAGACAATTTGTACAATGCTCACTTCGAACTTTCTCTGGAGGATGAGATAATACTCGAACACCCATTGGACAAACATCTTCACATATACCACAATGGGTACATTTTGAGATGTTTCTACCAACGCCTATCATAGAATTCTTACCTAATTGGCCCATGATAATTCCTACAGGACAAAACCATCGACACCAACCTCGGGGAACGTAAATGATAAGTATTAACCCTCCTGCGAAGATTAAAAAGCGAATCCAGAAAAATATATCTATTTGAACAAACGTCTCCCAACTAAAAAAGGTATCAATAGTTCCCCAGTAGAAGAGTAAAGGAATCACCGTAAACAAGAAAGTCGCGGGGCTTAAAGCTGTCCAAGGTTGCTCAGAAAAAACCCCAAAAGATGCTTTTACCTGTTCTGCATCACCCAATCCTATCCCAATACCGATCACAACTGATACCAAAACAGTTCCTCCAACAATGAATTCCCCTATCTGTCTATAACTATCATTTGTATCTTTTGTAGGTTCATATTTGTTGAATCTAGAGGTTAAGAAACCAATTATGTCCTGAAATAAACCGAATGGGCATCCCCAGGAGCAAAACATCCTTCCAAAAACGGCTCCAATCAAGAAAAAAGACGCCAGTGGAATTAATGGAATAATAGCGGTAGTAAGCATACGCTGAAGGAGATCAAATGCCCCTTCTGAAGTGGTGAATATTGATTTGGGCATTACTACTGGTAAAACTAGCCAAGTTGCACCAATTAGAAAAAAGGATAAATTCATTAATAAAAACATAATAAATTGAACAAAAGTCCTCAGAAGACGGAGTTTTGTCAAATTTGCCTTGCCTTTCTTGTGCCATGTCATTTTGATCGCCTATGGTGTTGGAATACCTGCAATTGCACTTGAAGTGATTTCTACTATCAAATCAGCAATGTCTCCAAATTGACCCTCTGATATTGCAGTAGCAAGGAGAATTATTCCCATACTAAAGGCAATGAAGGCTTTTGCATTACTTTTCATTTCTAAGATTCCTCGTATGTATTATTAGAGTTATTACTGGCTTTTTCTGACGAGTTCTGACATTTTTCCACTGACCGACATGGGATTATTAAGTCTTGACTTAACAATGTAAAGGTGCTATTCTGGTCGTAATTCTAGTTAGAATCCCCAATCTCGGCTTTTACTAAAGCCATATGCAACTGTACGAACCTCATTGATGTGCCTAAGCGTGGAAGGTTTTTTCAACGCTTTTAACAGTAAAATTATTTTTTGAAAGCTAGAAATCGTTGTTATATCCCAGCCATCTAAAAGAGTCCCAAATGTTTCAATATCTTCAGGTGACAATTTGTTATATAATATTTCATGAGCTTTTTGAATCACTGGATCCGAATATGGAAAAGAATCCAATCGTATTTGATATTTCGAGAGGAACTCATCGTCAAATCTTTGAGATTCATGCGCCTTGATTGCAGTTTCTCCTGCAAGCATTCCTGCGTGAATACCAATAGCAATTCCCCCATAAAAAATAGAATTTGTCATTCCTGCTGCATCTCCCGCTACCATGTAATTATCGCAATATTTTTTAGGAATAGGGCCACTAGCAGGTATAATTCCAGCAATTTCTTTTAGAACTGCACTTTTTTTCATATTTGAATTATTTAAATAATCTACGAATTTTACTAGCATTTCTTTCGGTTTAGAAGCTGTATCAGTGACAATCCCAACGTTTGTATGTGATTTTTTAGGAAAAACCCACCCATAATGCATTTTAGGGAACTCTCTAAAATTAAAATAGAAATCTAATGCATCAGTATATACACCCTCAATCTTATATTCTATCCCTTGTACATACTCAGTTGGTGGTGACAAATTCATCATCTGTACACTGTGGGCTGATGGGCCATCACATCCAATTACCAGTGGAGCCGAAAAAGTTTTTTTTTGAGTTTTTACTTCCAAATTTTGATTTTTCTTTGTGATTCCTAGGACTTGGGATTTTAATTGAATTGTTGCTGCGTGCTCTTCAGCTTCTTTTGCGAGGAGCTTATCAAATAAAGGACGATTAATTGTTACTGTATTCACATTTGAGGTAGCTACACCTGTTGTACCAAAAAAAAAACGCTGTGAAATAATTTCACGTTCGATAAAGGATTCTTCTTTCTGAAATTTTAATATCGAACCGTTAGTTTCTTGGGAAACCCGAGGCATATTTTTTAATGTTAATAACTTCTCTGTGGAAATTCCCTCACCACAAGCTAGGGGATTTCCAATTTCAGAATGCTCTTCTAAAACTAAGACTTTGAGATCACTTTTTTTTGCTATTGTAATGGCAGTAGAAAGACCTGTTGGCCCTCCCCCAACTATAATGACATCATAGGAATTCATACTTTGTTTTCTCCACATTACTTAGGAAGTACAAACTGATAAATTTAGTTTTTCTTCTTTCTTCCTTGTCACAAAAAAACCAATAAGAGATTATTAACAAATGCAAGGCAAATATTGAAAGATGATTCACAATTTCACGTTAACTGGGAAATCTTATGACACCCTCATCCATGCGAATCGGTAAATGCACCGTTAAGACACAAGGAAAAGTACTTGTTCAATTGAAAGGAATAAATTTACCTAAAATAGGATCTAAAGCATATGTTGATATAGAAGGGAAATCAAAATCCCTTGGAGACGTAGTCGAAGCGATTGGCTCAACTCAAAGTCCATGGATTGTTATATCTGCAAGCAAAGCGGCTTACGAACGTGTTCAGATAAATGATGAAATAGTCACCCATGAGAAAATAAAGCGTAAGAAGTCGAAAAAATATCTTGACAGGAAGAAGAGGCAAAGAGAGGAAAGATATAAGCGAAGTTAAGATTGCCCAAATATTGAAGAAGCCCACATAAATGGCTTTCTAATATACTCTTGCGTATAACAATCAGAGGAGATATTAATGGCACGATCACAAAAACGGTCCGTTCGTAAACCCAGCGGTGGACGTTATCACACAGCGATTAAAAAGAAAAAACGGGATCTATCCCGCCCACCCGCGCTCACAGTTCTTAGCGATCAAAGAAGTAAGATGATAAGAACACGTGGAGGAAATCGAAAAATTCGTCTATTAGCTCATAAATACACAAATCTCTCTCATCCAGATAAAAAAACATCTGAAAAAGTAGAAATACTAGATGTTGAAGCTAATCCCGCAAATAGAGACTTTGCTCGACGAAAAATCATTACTAAGGGAGCTATTATTCAAACTGATAAAGGAAAAGCTCGTGTAACTTCTCGTCCTGGACAAAGTGGAACCGTAGACGCTATTCTAATGTGAAAAGGTCTATAAATATTCACTTATAGCCGATATGATTTTCAAGCAAGGGAGGGGGTTCATAAACTCCCTGATGTTTTATTTTTGAGACGTATTTTCCACTAATTTAATTAGTTATGAGATTTATCAATATCCCGTTTTCTTCCGATCCTATTTTTTAGGAAACGCATACTCATCATATATAAACTGAATATTATTAGGGCAAAGGCTAAAAGGATTAGAAAGAAAATATTTAAATCTTCTTCAGCCCATGAAACTAACTCTGCACCCAAATAAATATAAAATAAGACCCTGGGAATCGTTCCAATAATTGTTGGGATAAAATAATTCCAGAAACTTATCCGAGTAAAGCCAGCCCCATAAGAAACAGCATCAAAGGGGATAAATGGAGCTAGGCGTCCAATTAATACAAATAGAAAACCATGATTTTCAATTAAATCAAAAAAGTATTCGGAATCTTCATCAATAAACCGAGCAAGGAAATTGGCTAATCGTGTTAATCGTGGATTCCTTTGATTAAGTTCAGAATCTGAGTCCTCTTTTCTAGTTCCGTAAACATCAACTATCTTCTTTCTCAATAATGATTGTACTCCCCGTGCAATATAAAATGCGATTACTGCTCCAAGGAGAGAACCAATAAACCCTCCAATAAAAGCTAAAAATAAACCTTCGTTCCCATAGGCATTATAAAACCCAAATCCTGCTGCAGTCAGTACTGCTTCAGATATAATTGGAGCAACAACGGATTGAAAAACCATGGCGAATATAAGCCCCCAAACTCCAAAAGTCTCAACAAGATCGATAAGGATATCATTTAATGATATCCAGATGAGCAAGAATAAGTCAAAAATGGGATCTAATAGTGCCAAGTAAAAATCAATCATCATAAACTAGCTCAAATAAATTTCGTTAACCATAAAAATCATGACTGTGCCACTGGTGCAGTCTTAGTTAGTTAATATAAACACTTCAGAAAAGAAACATTTATCATTCAAGAAAGAATTTGTTAGCTTAATAAATAAGATTAGAAGATCATTATAATATCGTGATCACTTCAGGGTGAGGTAATAATTTGGAGTCCGAAAAATTAGAATTACATGAAGAAGTCTTTAAGAGACGATCAAGACTTGATATGGATCATGAAATCGAGGAATGGTTGTCATTAAAGAACTTTCCAGACGAGGCCAGAGTAAATCTTTCATTAGCTGGGCGTCGATTCGTATTCCAACATAGTAGAATGCAAAAAGCGTTGGGTCCAGTTGTTAGTCGAACACAATGGTCACGATACCGTTCAAATCCAAAAATGACCATTCCTCTGTCAACACTTCGCATATTAGTTGAAAATGAACGCGAACTTTTTATGACCTCTTTCACAGTCACTAGTATAGGGAATAAAAAGAGCCAGCTTCCAATAAAACTTCCCGTAAAAACTAAGAGCAATTCTTTAGCTAAGCTTCTCGGATTATTTACACTATCCAAGAATGTATTTCAGACCGGTACCTACCAAACTGATCAAAGAGGAAAAATTGAGAGTTTTATCGAAACATTTGATTCTGTTTTTGATGTGAACTTGTGTCCTGATGGCGAACTTGCACAGAATCAACGAGGTTTTTATGTTAAAATTCCCGTGCAGCTTTGCTCTGCGGTTGTTAAAGCGTTTACTGGAGAATTCCAAGCTAGTTTTCCCCAAATAATCCTTTCTGTCTCCAAATGTAAAGATGAACAAGATGTTTTGGATTTTGTCACAATCTGGTTGAAATTTTCTCGATTGTACAGGTTTGAGGGTGATGAGGAAAATCTTTTCATGTTCAGATATAATGATGAAACTCGTGAAATTGCTAAGTTGATTGAGAAGTTGGGGGTTAGGTATGAAACCGCATCTATTTGGGATAGGGGAAGTGTAGTACCCGTTTATCGAATTCCAAATGTGGATGATAACAAGGTCATTTTAAATACTGCATCGATAGTAAACAGGCTGAAAGACAAAATATTGAGCCAAGAAGCTCGTATAAAGGAATTAGAAGCAATCAAAGAGGATTTGGAAGTAGAGCTTGTAGGTACAACACAAAGTACTCACGAAAAACTTTCTTGGTCCAGGGCAATTGATGAACGACTCGCTGAAGACTTATCTGAGAAATTATTAGAATTTGAAAGAATTTTAATCGATACAAGACAAGAAAATGAAAAATTAAAGAATCTGTTGAGAGAAGGGGGAACAGTTTCACCTGAAATTTTAGAAGAAAGCTCTGACAGTATGGTAATAACATCTGACATTGCAAATCTTCGTGAGGAAGTTAATCTGTTAAAAGAACGCCTTGTGAATTTAAAAGAGCAAGGTGATGGGGGTAAAGAGCTAAGCTACAAAGTTACCAAAGAAATCACGATGAAAGCAGGTGGTGTTTCAGTTGGGATGGATATAGACCTCCGTCCTGTGGTAAAAGCGTTGTTAGCGTCTCCTGATAATTGGATCCTCTTTCTTCTGGGAACCAACCAACCACTATCAAAGGAAAAGATTAGCCAAATCCTAGGGATTCCTGCAGAAAAGAGATTGGATTTACAAAGACGATTGAATGATTATGTTGATAGACGGATCATCAAAGTGATAGAATCCCCAGAAGAAGAACTATACCAATTGGATAGATGGGAATGGTCAGATCTAATCGGATCTTACACTAATACCATATTAGGGAATAAAGAAGGGATTCCCTTAGATATTAAGCAACTTGTACGCTATATTCTACGCTAGATTTTATTTCGAGACTCTTCACGAGTCCACTGAGTTATTTTTAAAGATTATCAATGATCTTTAATGCCTGTAGAAGTTCTTCTTTTTCAGAAGGTCGCTTTTTAGTTTTTGATGTAGTCTTATCTATTTCTTCTTCTGAAGAAGAAATAACGCTAGGTTCCTGAGCTTGTATGATTTCAGGCGTTATATCATCCTCTGTTTGGAACACTTCAGCTTTTACAGGTAATTCTTCATTAGTGATTCTTTTAAGAGATTCTTTTATCCAATCAATTTCATTTTGAATCTTATTTATTGCTCTACTCTGAGCCTGAATCTGATCACCTAGAAGTCTAGCTACTTTGGTCAAAGTTTCAATTTTTTTAGCATTTAATTCTCCTTGAGACAAATGTGTTCACTTCCATCTTGACCAATGATTGCTTCTGCAAACTGATTTATGAGTGTTAGATTGGAATATATATGAAGGAATTAAAAAATTTCCTTTTAATAATTTTTTAGGTGAAAAAAAATGATTTTTTAGGATAAAAACATAAAAGTTATGTAATCTCAGTATAAGCTATTAGGTTATCAATCATTCAATGGCGTCTTAGAGACCTAGGAGTTTCCTAGATGAGTAAAATTAAACCTGGAAATAATTTTAATCTGGAAGCGAATAAAGATTATTTATTGTTAAGCACTGTCTATGATGCGAAGAGCAACGGAGCAGGAATAAAGTTTCTTGATATCAAGAAAGGTAAAATAGTGTATATTACAGATCCATTTGACCATGAACCGTATTGTTTAAGTAGTGAATCCATTCAAGATATTAAGGCAAGGAATATATCTTCACGAACCATTAAGCGACTTGCTACTATTGAAAAACGTGATTTACTACACAATGTAGATTCTACGTTTACACAAATATTCACGCCTACTCCCAGTGAAGTTCCGAAGGTAAGAGAGATATTAGGAGAAACTTGGGAATCAAGAATAAAATATCATCGTAACTGGCTTTATGACCAACAACTCGTCCCAGGTAGGAAATACAGATGGAATGTAGAAAAAAAGGAATTCTTCAATCCAGGTACTCAAAACTCTGATTTAACGCTTCCAACAGCGGTAATGACTCACCTAGAAAAGTATGAAGGCCTCTTGAATAATTTTATCATCGATTTCACGCAAGAAATACCAGATTTTCCAATTCTGTCTTGTGATATTGAAACCGAATATACTGAAAACCAGATTCCACAAGCGTCTGATCCAAAACATAGGATCACCTGCATCTGTTTCTCTGATAATTCAAATGGTGCTTTTGCTCTCGTTTTAGAGAGAGAAGAGGTAGAAAAAGGTCAAGAAATTGACAATGATTCTCAATCAATCGACATAGTTCGATTTAAGGATGAAGCAGATTTATTGAAAAGAGCATTTGAGATCCTAGATAATTATCCAATTTGTGTAACGTTTAATGGGGATAACTTTGATTTTCCTTACTTAAATGAGCGTGCTAGAGAATTAAAGGTCAATAAGTTTAGCCCTATTATTTGGAATAGGCGTAATAGAGAATGTACCCTAAGAAATGGGATTCATCTTGATCTTTATCGGTTTTATCAGAATGTGGCCATTCGTACTTATGCTTTTGGAAATAAATATCAGGAAACCAATCTAAATGCAATTGCATCAGCATTGTTGGGTGTAGGAAAGATTAAACTTCAAAAAGAGATTGCTCAACTTACAGAATGGGAGTTAATACACTATTGTGTAAGAGATGCGAAAATAACACTTGAACTTCTCTTATTTGATAATAAAACTCCTCTGAAATTGATATTTGTACTCTCTCGTATAACACGTACTCCCATTGACGATTTAACAAGAACAGCAGTATCGAATTGGGTACAGAGCCTTTTTTATTCTGAACATCGTCGTAGACAATACTTGATCCCCAATGCAGCGGATATTCAAAAAGAAAAAAATATATTTAGAAGTTCTGAAGCAATTATCAAAGGAAAAAAATACAAAGGAGCAACAGTGATTGATCCAGTTCCAGGGCTTCATTTTGATGTTACTGTTTTAGATTTTGCTTCTCTTTACCCTTCCATCATAAGTGCCTTTAATTTAAGCTATGAAACAATTTTATGTAATCATTCTGAATGTAAACAAAATAAAGTTCCACAAACTAACTATTGGGTGTGTCAAAAAGAACGTGGAATTATCGCTGATACTATCGGTTTCATAAAAGATGTTCGAGTTCAATGGTTGAAACCAGAATCAAAAAAGAAGTCAATTCAGCAGGATTATTATAAAATACTGGAAAGAAGCCTTAAAGTCTTAATTAATGCATCTTACGGTGTTTTAGGAAGTGATCGTTTTCTCTTATACTGTCTTCCTGTTGCTGATGCTACTACTGCCTATGGAAGAGATTCTATTGAGCGGACAATTTCCAAAGCTCAAAGTTTAAACATTAAAGTTCTTTATGGAGATACAGACTCCGTTTTTCTTCTATCCCCAACACAAGAGCAAATTCAAGAGATAATAAATTGGAGTCAAGAGTCACTGGGAGTAGGTCTTGAAGTAGAAAAGACCTATCGTTATGTAGTTCTTTCTCAACGCAAGAAAAATTATTTTGGTGTTTATCCAAATTCAGAGATTGATGTAAAGGGATTAATGGGAAAAAAACGGAATACACCACAATTTCTTCAAAAAGCATTTAAAAATGTATTAAAGAGGTTATCAGAGGTCAAATCGGAACCTGAGTTTTATGCTGCAGAAGCTCGTGTTAAAGAGTATATTGGTGGCGTGTATCGAAAATTAGAAAAAGGGAAATATTCAAATGACGATCTTGCTATTTCTATGCAAATGACACAACCTTTACATAAGTACGCAGTAAATGCACAACATGTAAAAGCAGCCTGGCAGCTGGAGGAGATGTTTCAAAAACAGCGTCATAATAAACCTCTAAATAAATCTGTACCAGCTGAGTTCATAAAATCTGGACGCTTTATTAGATTTGTAAAGACTAAAAATTCCGATAGAGTCACCGCTTTAGAACTTATGTCCCAAAAATCCAAGATTGATATAAAAGCTTATAGATCAATGATTGATACTATTTTTGAACAATTAATAGGAGCATTAGATATCGACCTCGAGGAATTATCTACAGGCCAGGTCAACCTAATGGAATTTTTCAGTTAAATTCTTTATAACCAATTTTAAAGATTGAAAATCCTTCAGTTTCATTAATATGTGGGAATAACCGTTGTGCAAGTGGGAATTTCGGACTTGGGGTTCCAATGGTCAAATTTTGTGTTTTTAATTCAAATTGAGGACATGTCGTTAAGAACTGCTCAATCACATCTTCATTTTCCATCGGAAGGAGGGAACATGTGGAATAAATTAAGTATGAAGATTGATTTTTGGTTAACATTTTTGAAACATTATTCAAAAGAGAATACTGTAGATTACTTAGCCATTTGACTTGATGCCTATCTATTCTCCATTTTGCATCTGGGCGAGAAGAAAATGTGCCAGAACCTGAACATGGTGCATCGAGAAGAATTTTATCGAAAGTGTTTCGAAAGACTCGGTCTATTCTCATATCAAATAGCACTGGATGAATGCTTTTCAGATTGTAAACATTAATTTTTCTTACTAACTCTTGCATTCTTCGGTGATGATTGTCCGTCGCAACTATGAATCCTAAATCACCTTGAAGAGTGGCTAAGTGTGTAGTTTTTCCTCCTGGAGCGGCACATGCATCAAGTATCTTTTCTCCTTTTTTCGGGTCTAGAATATGAGATATTAAAGAAGAACCTTTTGTTTGCATATAATATAAGTCGTTTTTAAAGGATGGTAGGCGAGGTAGGGGGATTTCTGTTGATTTAACCTTCACAACATCATTCAGAATAGGATCTGGTTCGATAGAAACTCCTTCATTTGATAATTGAGTAATAATCGTACTTCTCTCAAATTTCAACAGATTCAATCTCAAATACACTGGTAATGTCTTATTATTTGCCACCAAAATTTTTTTAGTCAGTTCTAATCCATAGAAGTTAAGTAGATCACGAACTAACCAAGTCGGATGGGCGAACTGTACACCAAGTTTCTCCTCTTTATCATTGATTGTGTCAAGAAGGATTTCCAACTTCCACTTGTTTAAATAATTACTTAAATCAGAGAAAATGTGTTTTGAAAATTGTAAATCAAGTGATTTTAATAAATCTTGACAAGAAAGATCCCAGTATTGATTTTGTGGACTTTCTGGTGCTAAGACAACAAGGTAGATGACAATTCTCAGAATATTTCTCACTTTTACTGGGATCTTCTGTGCGAATTGATTTTGTATCTGCTGGTGAATTATCCGATTCGCAATATTTTGAAAACGAACAGTTTCAAAGACTAATGCATGTACTTGGGAATACGAGTAGCGGTCCTCATCACTCGAGAATTTTGGATACATCTTCATTGCATTTCTTAACGATACTTGCTTCTTCTCATAAAACGAGATAATCTTTGAAGCAACCTGAATACTATTGATGTATTGTTTCAGATTCTCATCAAATTTCAATGCCTGAATCCCACCACTTTTCTAATCGGAATGATTTTTCAGTATAATTCTTCCTTCATAAACTATTCCCCAAAAGGTATCTCCTTCTGAGAAGGTCTGTAGTTCAGTCGAATCGACAAATTGAGTGTCATAGCTCGATAAATTCATTATTTCAGCTAAATTTTCTGCTGTTTCAAAGTGAATTATCTGATATTCCTCAAAATCCATATCTAGCGATTTTGGATTTAGTTCATCGAATAATTTTATAGACATTCTTCTTAGAGTTTTATTCATGACATCTAAGCAAGCTATTTTGAAATTTGAATATCCATCTATTTTGAATACATGTTTATCGATTAGAATGTAATCTCCTTCTCGATACTTGGGTAATGCAACCGATACAACCTGTTTCCTCGGGTATTCCTTAGATTTAGATTTATCAAAACCAGCAAATTCAGTCGTTACTTGAATAAGGCCACCTTTATCTCTAGCGAAAATTCTCCCCACAGAATGAGCCGCTGATTTAGAACGGAAAAGAGCATCAAGACCATTTTTAATTTGAATTAATCTGAAAAGGGGATTTTTACCATCCGAAAGGGGGAATTCTTTACTTATTTTATCTATTTCACTACCCCAATTATCTAATTCTTCTGATGTAGTTTCATTCTGAGACCTTACTTGTATCTTAGAAATATATAAACCACTTGAGCGTGTTTGGCAATCAGAACAATCCCCCCAATTAATATTAATAACAAAATCTTCTTGAATAGTTGTTAAAGGAACAAAAGGATCAGGGCTAGCAGAAATAACAACCATCCCGTGAACAGAAATTAATTCATCATCTTCATTATATATCCGCTCAGTATGGTTTACTTCAATTTTACTTGGACGATAATGGAATTTCCATTCTTGATTCACGAAATTCGCTAGTTTCGGATAGATTTTTGATGAATTCAAGTCATTCATGAAAAATTTGGTCCAATGGCCTTTGGACGCAAGCAAACCACAAGTCATACATACTACAAATTCCAAATCCTTCTTTTTTTTCAAGATTGGATTGGATTCCAAATAACATGATTGACACAAATGCTGGAAGAATTCTTCATTCTCCCCACACGCAATGCATTGTGGAGACATAAACATCACTGAAACAATTAAATAGGAGGAAATGAGAAAATAAGTAAATGTGGAATTCTTCTACCATCATCGGAGTTAAACCATATCACTGCTTCTTCGTTTATGATTTCGTTTTTTATACCTAAATCAAGAACAGATCCTAAAGCATTAATATTTGCATATCTTCGCATTAAGTCTAAGGCATCTGATTGAGAGATATCTCTACCCTTATAAAAGCCAATTGGAACTTTCATTCTAGTAGTGTTATTGGTCAGCTCTTTTCCCAGGAGGGCTTCATCACAGATAGCAAGAATTTCAGTTCTATCCCTACGGTGAATTTTAAAAAACACTCGTTCAGAACTGTGTTTACTTGACCGCTCCACGGGCACCACAAGCTTCACAAACTTTTATCAGAATTCTTCCTTCTCGGACGAGTTTTGTATCTGGTTTTCCACATTCTTCACACAGGACGAATTCTTTGACGTACGCTGCTAACTCGCGATTGACCATTGTTCTTGAAAATTTGCCTTGCAGAAATAAACGGCCTCGTTCCTCGGTCGCAGAGGTTGCGAATTCTCCTGCTAAATGTTTTGATAGGTGATCAGCATCATTTTCACGATTTAAAATTTTGAGGATTCGATTCCAATCAGTGATCCACGTTCTATTTCCTTCTTGAAAGATATCACCCTGTGGAATTTCAAAACGAGACTTTTCAAACACGTGAGCGGGCAGGTTCTCCCGTGCACGTTTTAAGCTAGCAAGGTAGTCTTTTTCAGCTGTCAAGATCAATACTTTCCTCGAAATAGGGAGATTTATGTTTTGTATCAAGATTTAGTTACTAGAAAAAGGATCTTTCGAACAAAAGATGATTCTAGTAATGTTTTTTGCCCTATTCCTTCTGATGATATTGCTTTTGACATGAGTATTTTTTTGTTATTATATGAATTATTTTTTTTTTGGAATGGTGAAAATTTTGAAATTGGAATACTGAATTGAAATAGGTAATGGATTTATTTGATAAATTATATGCTTTGCTTAAGTGTGTCTAGGATTACAGGTAATAACGTCGAATTTAAAGGTAATCATCTCCTTACAAGTCTGACGTGAACATAAAAAGTCAAACATATTTCTTCGTTACTTATCTAAATGACACAAAAGAAATGAGTCTTAGATTCATGAGACGTAGAAAAGAAAATCGCTGGGTATTCGAGCTTATAAGGACAAGTGATGTTATTTTAGAAGTTGTAGATGGAAGATTCCCCCATCTAACTAGAGTTTCCTCTATTGAAAAACATATATCAACTTTAGGATGCTCCTTGATAATTGTACTCAATAAGTGTGATCTTGTTCCAAGAAATATCTGTGAAAATAACAAACAAATTCTGAATAAAGAATTTCCTACAGTATACATCTCAGCTCAAAATAGGTTAGGGACCAAAAAGTTAAGACAACAAATTTCACGGTTATCTCCGAAAAGAGAAACCGTTATTTCTTTGGTAGGTATTCCAAATACGGGGAAAAGTAGTTTATTAAACATTTTGCGAGGAAAACATGTTGCACCAACAGGTCAAAAACCAGGTGTGACACGTCATAAGCAAATAGTCCGAATTTCGAACAGAATCTTGATTTATGACTCTCCAGGAGTGGTACCATTCGATATTCCTGATATCAATCTGCAAGCTTTTCTGGGAGCTTATGAAATTGGGAAATTACCAGATCCGATTGATACTGTTAATTTTTTTCTTGATCGAATAAGACTGCATTACTTTAAGGGATTTATAGAGAAGTATGATATCCCTTCACGAGAAGAAAGTAATCAAGAGATACTAGATCATATTGCTAAAAGAAGGGGATTAATACTTAAGGGTGGAAAATTGAATTATATTGAAGCTGCTAAGGTTATAATGCGAGAATTTGTCGCAGGTAAGGTCCCTTACTGGGAAAAAGTCACCAACTAAGTATATCCTGGATATTTTTGTAGTAATCAATTTGAAACTTCTAAGCAGTTTTGTCTCGATTCTTGATCTTGCAGAAGATATTTTTAAATTACTAAAGGAAATTGCTTCCTAAGTGGTGTAATGGGCTATTATCGCTTTAACAAATGTTTAAACAGGTATCGTAAATATTCAATGAGAAAATCTGTATTAATTTCCCTTAAAATAAGTAATCTGTAAATGAATTAAGTTTGGTAAAGAAAATGGAACTAGATGAGGATTTAAAACAGTTTCTAGAAAAAATAATGGCGTTTGCGAATAAAACTGGTATCGCTTATCGTACAGGTGACATTTACGGGGGTCTGGCCGGATTCTGGGATTTTGGGCCTATAGGTGTGGAGATCAAAAATCGGATTAAGGATGCATGGTGGACTGAGTTCGTTAGAAACCGTGATGACATTGTCGGATATGAGGGTGCCATCATTACTCATCCAAAAGTTTGGGAAGCTTCTGGACACCTGTCAAGTTTCACGGACCCCTTAATTTTTTGCGAAGGTAAATGTAAGAAAAAACATAGACTTGATCATTTAGTTGAAGATCAATTACACATACAGTCTGAGCATCTAGATCTCGAAGGAATGAGGGAACTCGTTCTAAAAGAGGGATTAATCTGTCCAGAATGTGGAGGTAAGTTGGGAAAACCAATAACTTTCAATTTAATGTTCAAGACACAGGTGGGTCCAATTCAGGATTCAGCATCAACTGTTTATCTTCGACCTGAGAATGCTCAGTTAATCTTTTCTGGATTCAGAAATGTAATTGATTCTACACGTGTAAAAATACCTTTTGGTATTGCCCAATCTGGCATAGTTTTTAGAAATGAAATTTCTCCCCGTAATTTTTTATTCCGAGTACGTGAATATGAATTAATGGAGTTTGAATATTTTACAGATCCCCAGAAGACCAACGATTGTCCCGTTTTTGAGGATGTGAATGAAACACAAGTGAATATTTATTCAAGAAAAGAACAGACGGACAAAATCTCAGACGATTTTGTACCAATGAGCATTCAAAAAGCTTGGGATGATCAAATTTTCAAAAATAAATGGCAAGCATACTGGTTAGCGACTTTTAATAACTGGTTTACGGATAAAATGGGTATAAACGGTAATAAATTACGATTCAGACAACATCTAGAATCAGAATTGAGTCATTACGCTTTAGATACTTGGGATATTGAGTATCAATATAAATTTGGCTGGAAAGAATTAATGGGTTGTGCAAATAGAACTCAATATGATTTAGAGCAACATCAAATACATTCTAAAACAAAACTTCATTTTAGTGAGACTGATGAGACAGGTGTAAAACGTTATGTACCATATGTCGTTGCAGAACCCTCTGTTGGTCTTGGGCGTATTTTATTAACGATTCTTGCTGATGGATATCAAGAGGAAACCGTTAATGACAGAAAACGGGTGGTATTGAAAATTCACCCAAGCCTGGCCCCCTACGATGTAGCAGTTTTTCCATTACAGAGAAAGCCCCAAATTCTTGCAAAAGCACAAGATATATTTAAATTCTTAAGGACACAAGGATTTACGGTTAATTTTGATGATGGTGGATCAATTGGTAAAAGGTATCGTAGACATGATGAAATTGGGACTCCTTTTTGCGTTACCGTCGATTTTGATACTCTTGAGGATGAAAATATTACTATCAGGGACAGGGATAGTATGCAACAAACAAGAATTCCGATTGAGAAGCTAGTTGAGGAGCTAAAGAATTTACGTAATAATTATTTAGCAGCAAAAATGATTTAATCAACTACTATTTCAGACGATAAGAACAGAAACGAAGTGTATAGATTATGATTGAAGAATCTCCCTCCTCGGTCATCACATATTCCACAGTATCTTCAATAGCTGGTCCTTTATTATTCGTTAAGAACATTAAAGGAGTTGCCTATGGTGAAATAGTGCATGTTCTCACTCCAGATGGAGAAAAAAGAACTGGTCAAGTTCTAGAAGCCGCAGAAGACATTGCAGTTGTGCAAGTTTTTGAAGGGACCCAAGGTCTCGATACTCGAAAAACTTCCGTTAGGTTTCTGGGTGAAACGATTAAAATTGCAGTATCGCAAGACATGCTTGGTCGAATTTTTTCTGGGAGTGGAAAAGCTATCGATGCTGGACCACAGATTTTCGCGGAAGAACGATTAGATATTACAGGCGCCCCCATCAATCCTTACTCTCGTGAGTATCCTAGAGAATTTATTCAGACAGGAATATCTTCCATTGATGGTTTAAACACATTAATTAGAGGTCAGAAGTTGCCAATTTTCTCCGGTAGTGGATTACCTCATAATAATATCGCTGCACAAATTGCACGTCAGTCAACTGTTTTAGGGAAGGATGAAGAGTTTGCGGTCATTTTTGCAGCAATGGGTATCACTACTGAAGAAGCACGATTTTTTAGAGACGACTTTGAGAAAACTGGTGCTCTTGAACGAGTAATACTTTTCCTAAATCTAGCCGATTCCCCAGCAGCAGAAAGGTTGATCACTCCGCGGATTGCACTCTCAGTAGCTGAGTATCTAGCTTTTGAATACGATTACCATTGTTTAGTTATACTAACTGACATGACAAACTATGCTGAGGCTTTACGTGAGATCTCAGCTGCACGTGAAGAAGTTCCTGGCCGTCGTGGATATCCAGGGTATCTGTACACCGATCTTGCTACAATTTACGAGCGAGCAGGAAGAATAAAAGGTCATTCAGGAACGATTACACAGCTCCCTATCCTTTCTATGCCCTCTGATGATATAACACATCCAATTCCTGATCTTTCTGGGTATATTACAGAAGGCCAACTAATTGTGGATCGAGATTTAAATCGAAGAGGAATATATCCTCCTATTGATCCAATGCCCAGTCTGAGTCGATTGATGCGTGAAGGAATCGGAAGAGGACGGACTCATGTGTGTCATAAGCCAGTTGCAGATCAAATGTTTGCGGGATATTCCCTTGGAAGAAACTTAAGGGATTTAGTAGCCGTTGTTGGTGAGGAAAGCTTAAGTGCTACCGACAAGAAGTATTTACGATTTGCAGATCGTTTTGAAAGAGAATTTCTACGTCAAGGGTATTATGAATCACGAGAAATTTTTGATACACTGGAACTGGCTTGGGATTTATTATCGGATCTTCCAGAAGAGGAATTAAAACGAATTCCTCCAAAGCTATTACAGAAATATCATCCTAAGTATCGAACCAGCAAGCTAGCTATAGATGATCCTGAGCTCTAAAAGTGAAGAAGTATTCCTGAAAAAAAACTGTGAAATCAATTTTTCGTAAATTTTTAAACCGACTAGAGCTCAATAGATATACATCCAACGGTTAAAATAATCAAGTAGTCACAATGTATTCTGATAAAGCACCTCAAATTAATTGAGAATTGTATTTAAGTTGATCAATGTAAGAATTATAATGATGTTGTGTCTCGTGACTAAGAAAGTAGGGTGAAGAACGAATGGTCATTTGGAAAGTTCATTTTGCTTTAGGGGCTGGTCAGGAGGAGGTAATCGAATTAGCCGATGTTGAGGATCTGGTTGATTGGGATCCCGAATTTCAGGGTAGGTTAATCTCGAGTTTTTTTGATACAGACTATCACTGGTTGCTTGCACTGAAAACAGTCAGTCGTGAAGATATTGATTTTCCATCAAAGAATTTTCTATTAATTGTTGGCAGAAAATGGGGAGAAGACAAGAAGAAATCTGTTCCTCTCGGAGTATTATTTGAATTTTCAGAGGGAGATCTCAAACTTCGTGCTGTTGGTCCCAAAAGTGTAGCAGCTCAGGCAGGGGGGGATAATAACCTTCTTTTAGACTTGGTTAATGAATTATTTGAATTTCCACAAAAATGGCGAAGTAAAAGCGTGATTTGCGGCAACTCTAAGCAAGAGTGGAGGAAGATTGCAGATATAATTGGGGAAGAACCGTGGCGACTGCTTGACGCAGGCAGAAGAATTTTATCTACTGATCCAAAAAAGGCAAAAGCAAATTTTAAAAAGGCAGAACAAATTTTCACAATTCTAGCCGATTTGAATGGTCAATTTCATGCCGCGTTTGCTCAGCTAGAGGAAGCTGTTGAAGCAAAGAATTCTGCTCTGGCACAGGAACTCTTAGAAAACGTAAGACGGATTTCTAAGGAATTAGGTGACCCAATGCTTGAAGAGAACGTCTTGTCAACCGAGGGAATAATATTATATGAGCAAAATAATTTTCAAGAAGCAGTTTCGGTCTTTGAGAACGCATTAGAAAAAGCCCAAAAAGCTAATTTTCACAAAGCTGTTGTGAATGCGTATATGAATATTGGAGAATGCTATTATCGTTTAGCTAATTATGATAGTTCACTTAAAAACTTTGATATTGCGCGTGGCCATGCAGAAGAACGCAATGATAAGCATAACTTAGCAATTGCCCAAATTAACATTGCTAAAGTACTATGCCAAAATCTTAAATTGGGAGATGTCTCTAGTGATGTGCAAGCACCCCATTATCTGACAGAAGCCATTGAATATTTTGAGAAATCGGGGGACAAATATAATCTAATGATAGCTTATGGGGAATTTGGAGATTTTGAAGCTACTAAGGAGAATTATGACTCTGCTCTGATTTATTATGAAAGAGCAGCGGAAATTGTTCAAGAGTTAAATGAATCTGTTTTGCACGATTTTTATTATCAAAAGGCCCAATCAATGAGGAATAAGCTCTATTAGGTAACAGACAACAAATATTGTTCTTCTTCCTATCTTACAGAATGAAATGAGTAAAATTCTGGAGTTTCGATTGGAACTAACCCAGTATTTCACCGACTTTCTTTGCAGCCTGTTTCATATCAAGAAAAATTAAGCCCAATTTCACCGATCTGTTTGCTGAAGCAGTTAATACTGCTTTACTACCAGATTGAACTGAAATAAGGTAACCATCGTTTCCTTCGACAAGAATCCGTGTCATTTCTCCTTTCCCCGTTTCCATGACAGCTCTCTCGCCTAAACTAAGAATTGCCGCAGTCATTGCGGCTATTCGCACATCATCCAAATCACCTGGAAGTTTAGGAGGCCAAGAGGAAATGGGAAGTCCTTCAAGACTAACAACGCTAGCAAAGTCTATAGCTGGCAATTTACTAACAAATGCTTCCAAGACTTCGACTATTTCTTTATGCATTTGTAGATCTGCATCAGTATCGGGAATGTACATTCTTACACCCTTGTAAACAAATTTCCGCACATATCTTTGCTTAGACATGTGAATTTAAGCTTATCTCCTATAAATATATTTCTAATTCCGAGATTTTTCCGAATGAGAAGGTGTACAAGGAGAATAAACCTACTTACATCATTCTTTCTACTCAAAGTAATATAAGATCCTAATATGTAGATATTACGAGGAGAAATTCCTTCTATTGTATCATAACAAATTAGATCGAACTATAGGTTTAGATAGCAAAACTATAAGATTAACTTAACAAAACGCTCCAAAGTAAGAGGTTTTGAAATACATGTCCAAGTTACATCAACCAAACGTACGGAATATCAGAGCAGAGTCGCCAAGTTTACAAGTAGGAAAAAATGGTTTATCTGATTCCTTTTTTAATGAACTTAATAACCGATTAAAAAAGGATAAAACCATTAAAATAAAGTTTCTAAAAAATTCTCCTTTCAATTCACGTCAAGAAGCAGTTTCAGCCTTGAGAGCTATATTAAACAATAACTCTGAGGTAATAGAAACTAGAGGATGGACTGTAATTATTCAGAAAAAAAGCTAATTATTCTGAGATGTCTTAGTTCCGTATAATTGTATCATTAATATTTCACGGGCTAATGATTGGAAAGCACGCTTTATCCCAATACCCGTAGTAGCCACAGTTTCATAAATTGGATAATTGGATAATTTTAATTTTTCAATTAGCTCTGATCTTGGTAGTGCATCCTCAGCATCTCGTTTGTTCAAAGCAATAACTAAAGGAATTGTGGTGCCTAAATCTTCCCCCAAATGAGTTGTAAGCTCCTCGAAAGAAGCAATATTTTCTTGAAGCTGATCTGATGAAGAATCAACAACAAATAAGATGCCATCTACCCCCTGAATAACTATTTTACGCTGGTGTTTATGTCTTTCCTGTCCTGCTGTAGTGTAAACGTCAAAAACCACTCCTGTAGTAGCTTGCATGGGTGCAAAATCAAAAAAAAGCGTGCGTCCATGTGGATCAGCTAGTTGAGTAAATTTCCCCTTTTCTAAACCATCAACCTTATGATAAAGCCAACCAAGAGTTGTTGTTTTTCCACAGAGAGAGGGACCATAAAATACTATTTTAAATCTATGACGACCTTCTGCGTCTTTTCGCAATCAATTTGGCTCCTTCACTGACTAGGAGGATAAGAAACTAGATTAGAATTTTTCAAGCTCTCGTAGCGCGGCTTCAAGTTCATCTTTTTCGAGCCCAGTACGAACTTCAGGTGCTTCAGAGGCAATTCCTGAGAAGGCTCGAGATGGTTGTCCAGCTAAAAACTCATCAAGGATTGAGCTAAGTTCCTCATTAGCCTTTCTCATGAGTAAGCGGATCATTCCGATATTAACCTCAGCATCTGAGATTATTGTCAAAATTCCTCGGCCACAAGCGCTTGCGAATATTTTACCAGTATCGAATTCTGAAGTGACAATATCCAATCCGCCAATTGTCAGATTAGATCCTTGTTCTGCTGATGCCATAAATACAGCTGAAGCAATTGCTCCAATGCCATCAACATCAACAGATACATAACTAAACTTGGAAACATGAGCGATCGTAAGACCAGTCCGGTCGACTAGAATAATTTTTCGGATACCGGGTTCACTTTTTATGATTTTACTGAGTACACTGTCAAACCTTCGTGGATCTATCAAGCTAGCAATCTCCTGGTTGTCTTTTTCCAAGTTCAGAGAAAAATAAATAAATTTTATCTCCGTATACCAATGCTAGATTAATTCTTAATAAATTTAGCTTATTAATCTTTGAAAGATAAGAAAACTTATGTGTTAATATTGAAAGCAACAACAGCCAAAATTCTTCAATTTCGTTTATAGTGGTTGAAACAGAAAAAAAGAAGATACCTATTGTTATACGTTGAAATTTACATAGAGATACATTTACTATTTATGCAAAATATGCTGTAAGGACAAAAATGACATTACCTAGTAGTGTCTCTAATAAGAAGCCTAATAGTAAGAATACAATGAAGGGTAAGGAGGGTTGAACCCATATTGACTCTTTGTTATGAATCTGAGTTTTTTTGGCAATCTCCTTTTTTCTGGAAAGATCAGCTTCTGGAGTTTCAAGGCGCATTTGGAAAATATACTTCCACCCAGATACGTCATCATAAGTCTCTAAGAAATCAAAATGCCACGGTTTTTTTTCTATCACCTCCGAAATACGCTGAGTACTTCGAGGGTAACCTATGAAAAATAATACTATCTTAACAATGAAAGATTGGTTTGAAATTATATAAAATTCTCTAATTGTGTTTCTTCGTATTAAATTGTAGCATAAGAGGGCGATTGGAACTGATATGGCTAGTAAATATGCGTTGAAGAATGTTCCTAAAATTTTAGGAGTGATGGAAAAGATGACATCATATTTTGGATCTGTGATGGAGAATAGTGGTTGCTGAACAGGTGAAACGAACGAAATAGCAATAAAAGCAATTCTATCAGCCTCTCCTCCTAATCCAGAAAAAGTAAGAAAGGCAGCTAAAATTAAAGCAATAGAAATGTTACTTAACCACGTAAAAAGATAAGATTGGATATCTAAGTTGTTCATTAGTAATAAAATAATTTGTAGAATATGTAATATGCATCCACTACCAATCATAGCTATCCAAATCCAATCCACTATTTCTCGTGTTTTCCAATCTTGATAGGCTCCCAGAAATAATAGAAAGAATGCGATTGAGAAGAGAATTAGGGTCAGTGATGATTCCAGCATTGTCAGTGTACCAGCTATTCAGTTCATACTAGAAAAACACATTCTTTATATCAAGAACTCTGTTCTATCTTGAAACCGCGATTTCAGTCTCTTAAATCTTCCTTTTTGTTCTTACACCCAATGTTCAACTGAAAATTGAATATTTCAAAATGATTTTCCAATATCGCAGTCTGATCCAAACCGATTTCATTGTAGCAGGTGTTTTTTCTTTTCGTTCAGTATATTGAAAGAAATTTCTATTGTTTGAGTGAGTTAATGTCATTTGGGTTTCTTACGACATATGTAAAAACATTCTAAAATACTCATCAGGGGAGTTTTAATAGAATTCTGGATAAATTAAATCCAGAGTAATCAGAAGACTAAATTGCCACTGTGGCTTATGAGATTTTCTTTAGATCATCTCGGCAAAGCACGGTTATAGCGCCTCCTTGGTATTACTCCCGGTTTGTTCTGATGAGAAACAAACAGGAGGATGTCGTGGGTTCAAAAAATAGTATTTCTCGGAATATTATTTGAAATTCCCACCAGTGGCTTCATCTTTTGATTGATATTTCCCTATTTTTGTGCCAAAATGCACTAAAACTGGAAATATGTAAAATTTAATTTCCTTTCTCTTGAATCGCATTATTGAGTCAATCGGAGATTTACCAAATAGATATTTCACACACTAGATTTTTTACCTTTTTATAATTTTTACTTATAAGGGATTATGAAGCATGACTCATTCGTGAAAAGGTAGGCATTCCTTAGAGGAGATTTTTTGGACTACAATGACTTAATTCTGTTATGGAAAAATGAGAAGTTGAATTCTTCGCTTTGTAACATTCCCAAGGATTTGTATATTTCCCTCGATAGTTTACTGGCAAAATTATCAGAAGATGCTCAACAATTAGCGAACATAACTCTGGCTAATGCCGTTTTAGATCGGATTATATTTCTCAGGAAAGATTTAGTGCACTTAAGACTGATCAAGATAGTAAATCTGGTTATTAATCATACTCTTTTTGATGAAAACGGCTTAACTTGGGGAGAGCGTAAAATAGCGAATAATCTGCGACTCTCGATTGAAACGATTGGCGTTGAGAAACCAAACATTTTAGATACTCCAAGAGTTTCACCCGAAATAGACCAATTTGAAAATTCTACCGTAGTCCTAGACCCCTTTCAGGAGATTAGTGAAAAAAAAACTACTATGTTAGAATATTCAATTGTAAGAATGCTCTATAATGTTGAAGCGTTCATAGGTTTGGATGATGTATCTTACGGACCACTAGAAAAGAATGACATCGTACAACTTCCCTTAGAAAATGCAACTGCTTTGGTAGCACGTGGAGTTGCTCGTTTAATAGAAACTCCTGATGGGAAAAAATTTGGTGAATTATAATGAAGAAAAAATATATTCCTCAACCTCGATCTAATTTCCTTAAAATCTCCTGTGAATGTGGTAATGTTCAGGAAATCTTTTCTCATGCCACAACACACATTAATTGTCGTGTTTGTGGAAAAGTTCTTGCTGAACCTCGTTCTGGAATCACTCGATTGTTCGGAGAAGTTATTGAAATCTTAGATAACAAATAATAGGAGATAATATATGGAATCTAAATTTCCTACTGTTGGAGAATTGGTAGTTGGATCATGCTCAAAGGTTACTCCTCATGGAGCATATTTTGAGATCTTTGATTATGAGGGCCTTGGAGCTGAAGCAGGATTTGTACACATTTCAGAGCTTAGCCGTACTTGGGTTAGGAATATCCGAAGTCAGGTTCGTGAAGGACAGAGAGTTGTAGCTAAGATACTGAGGATAGACTCTGCACGGGGAGAAATAGATATGTCTATTCGGAGAGTGTCTGAGCCTCAACGACGTACGAAGCTAACGGAGCTCAAACAGGAAAGTCGTGCGAGAGGTATTGTAGCCGTTGCGTGTGAGAAGACAGAAACGGAAACAGAAAGTGTTGAAAAGATCTTGATGGTTAATTATGGCTCAATTTACGAAGCTTTACTCCTACTACGTGAGAAATCTGTGAAAATATTGACCAAGATCGATATTCCTGAAAAGGTTGCAATTGTCCTCTATGATCTAGCTGTTAAGGAATTACAACCCCCTACAGTTCGATTACTCGGAAAGATATCAGTTACTTGCTATGATTCAGATGGAGCCGTTGTCCTTTCTAATTTCTTCAAAAAATACACGCAATCATTCAAGAAGAAACATAAAGGTTCAGATTTGTATCTGCAAGTAATTTCTCCTCCTGATTATAGATGCACTATCGAGAGTGCGGATTGGAAAACTGCTGAAACTGTTTGGAAAAATGTTCAAAAGGAAGTTCAAGCTAGCCTTAAGGCAAATGAAGTAGAAATTTCATTTGAAAGAAAATAAATCGTCTGTAACACTGTTCTGGGATCCAAATGCGTTTACTAAGAAAATGCGAATGCAGATATACAGTAGACCAGTCTCTTGAAGTATGTAATTTATGTAATCACAGGTTTAAAACAACTTATCCACCAAAATTTTCACCTCACGACAAATATGCGGAATATCGTCGCCGCATGAAACAGGAAGCTAAAGATAGGGGTGTTTTATGACCGAACAGACATCAATAATCATTCGTTATTTCGAACTAAGAGATCTAGACAAAGTTATAGATATAAATCGTCAATGTTTACCTGAAAATTACCCTGAAAGTTTTTTCCGCACTATTTTTTCAGAATGCCCCAAAGGATTTGCTCTGGCTGAAGTAAATGGAATCATTGTCGGATACACCATGGGTCGAATTGAAAGTGGTCTGAGTCTCTTTTCAATTTTTCACCGGGCTAAAAAGGGTCACACGGTAAGTATTGCTGTTCTACCCGAATATAGACGAAGCAAAGTTGCTACAAAGCTAATTAATGCTTCATCTGAAGCAATGAGAGAATATGGAGCAGACGAGCTTTTTCTCGAAGTAAGGATGTCAAACACTGCTGCCGTAAAATTGTATGAGTCTCTAGATTATAAAATTGTTAAAGAATTGCGTCATTATTACCGTGATATGGAAGGGGCATATTTAATGGCTCAGAAAGTAAAGAAAAGTGAATAATTGGTTTTTTTTAACTTGCTTTTTTTTATCAAGGTGAAATTCTATTGAAAACATGTTAGGATAGAGGGACAGAATCACAGATTAGCTTTGCAATGTCAATGTTCATTTGCTGCACATAACCTTCTCTATACTTTGCAGGCTCAGAGATTAAGTATGAAAATTTCGTAATCTCTAAATTACGATTAGATCTTTCTAAACACACCTAAACATAAACCTTTAAAAGGATTAAAATCGTTACAAATGTGAATAACGGATTTTGACACTTTTAAGTAATCGAAATCAAATGTATTAATATTTAATCTCTTATTTGAGAAAAGAATAAGTGTGGTGACCCTTATTTTGAGAGAAAAATTTCAAACTGCAAGTAATGCGCTAAATCAATTAAGTAATACTGCTGCAATGAAAGCTAAACACATATCAGATCTAGTAATTAAATTTTATACACAATTTGAAGAGATTAGGTATTTAAGCGAAACTGTGCCTGATATAATACTCTACTCTGATAATAAAATGGCCAATTTAAAGGAAAGTGGGGAAATCCGTGTTGCGCAGCTACTGGCAACTATTCTTTGTGACCAAATAACAGAACGGTCTAAACTATTAATTGATGATCTTGAATTTGGGAATAAAGAATTAGATCTCCGCAGTGAGTTGTTAGATCTTCGTGAACAGATAACGCGATTAGAAGAGGTAGTTCAAGTTCAAAATAAGTTGGCTAACGGAGCTCCAGTATCAACCGAGGGAATTAAGAATTTACAGAAGAAATATGATTCCCGCATTCAGCAATTAGAGAGAGAGTTACTCCGAAAAGAAGGGCGTACACTAACAATAACCGCGTTAGATGCAACAAAAAAGCCAAAAATATTTGGGAAAGGGAAATTTGTTGACAATCTTGCTGATTTAATCCTTGAACAAGGAAAAACTCTTAGAGCAAGTTCAGGTGGTTATATTTCAATGGCAAACTTGTATACTTCTCTGAAAAATCAAGTTCCAGATATCAAGTTTTCATTGAAAGATTTAGAAAAGGCCTGTAAACAACTAACTAAACAATCGTTAATTGAAGGAGTTTCCAAACAATCTGGCATAAAAATTGTCGAGTTTACACCAGTAGCTCTTGGAAAAGATGCCCGGAACATATTTAATCTAGCAATAGATAAAGGCTATGTAACATTTGAGGAAGTTATGATTCATACTAAATGGGATCAACAACGAGTAATGAGGGTCTTAGATAGTCTTGTCAATCAAAAAGTTGCTCGAAAAGTGTCATCACTTGATTCAGGAGATCAGTATTACTTTCCAGGGTTATATGGAGATGAAGATTGGTAGGTAGAAGCGATGGCGGAAACAGACAAATTTGGTGGACTATTCCGTAAAATAGGGGATACAATTCACATAGGTACCAAGAAATTCAAGGGAAAAGCGATTCTAAGCTCAAAATTTGATGATTCACTTGGTGAATCGTTAATTCATAGAGTGAAAGCAGAAGAAAATGATAACTTTAGAAAAATTGACGGCTTTATTGTAAAAGAACCAGAAAATGCCGTGTTGTTACAGTCAGGGGTGCTAGTTGGAGTTGCTGGGAGTGGAATTTATCAATTGGAAAAAACAGCGAAGCATCCTGGAAGTGAAATTATATGGGTTACAAAACGTGAATTTATCATTAAATGGGGAACGCCTGGTATTTACACCTCAGACAATGTTATGGTGGGATGTTGGGGAATTTCTCGGATGCGGATTGTGAATCCAAGGAATTTTATCATGAACGTAGTCTCCCATAAACAGTATTATAGTGGAAATGAGCTTAAAAATTGGGTGAAACAGACGGTGATAGCAGCTGTTAAACATGTTATGACTCGTTACACTGTACCTGAGTTATTAAAAGACAGAAGAAGCTTAGAAATTCAAACAAGATCTGAATTAGGTCCTGAAAGCTCTCGATGGGGCCTAGAACTAGTAGGATTAGATATTGGTGGATTTAAAGTGCCTGAAGAGTACGAAACCTTACTTACGTATGAGATTGAAAAGCAAATTATTGAAACTCAACAGGAACTCGCAGAAGAGCGAAATAAATTTGATGAGGTTTCAGAAAAAATTAAAAAATTCGAATTAATGCTCGAACAGGCTGATGAGATGTTTTTAGGAGGTAAAATCTCTGAAAAACGATATAAAGAAATAGCCGATAAATATTCATCAAAACTCGCAAAAATAAAAGCCGAAAAATCGTCATAATAACTAATTTATTCTACTAACTCAAGAGATGATCCACATTCTGGACAATCAACCATTCCAACCGACTCCATCCCTTGATAACAATTTTCACAGACTTCTCCGTTACACAAATTACAGATAAACTTCTTTTTATCGGTTTTAACCCATTTACAAACCACACACTCAAACGAAACATAAGCTTTTTTAATTTTCAATTGCAATTTTTGAATGCTAATTGTTCCCGCAATGATTTTGTGAGTAATGAGTTTTTCTAGTATTTTTATGACTTCTTCTGATGATTGACTAACAAAATCAATAATTTGTTGTAAAGGAATTATTGGAGAATGATGATTCTGGATGAAATTAACAAATTGATTTTCAGTAGCGGTAAGACTCAAGGGTTTTTGCTCTGAAGTAAACCATCCAGATTTCAATGGACCTTGTTCACAGAAATAGCACTCCTCAGTTGTTTCAAGATTATATGAATAAGCATAGGTCAATTGGCAAGTAGGACAATTCCGTGGTAGATCGATAATAAACGCAGAAATATTTCCACAAAACGGACATTCATGGGTGCTATCAATTTTTCTGCAGTTTGAGCACATTACCCTCCTACAATTTTGGCACTCAAAGTATACTGAAGGATTGGAATATGAGGAAGTATCAATTTGACAAAATATCTCTAAATCTCTGATTCCTTTCACTAGAAACGGATTTATTGAATCACCTGCCACCAAACGAAGTTCTAAACGAAGGGCTATAGTTGTTATCTCTTTTAACAATCTCAAGACGTCTATATTTATTTTTGTAGCTAATCCTTCAATATCAATTCCTTGTTCGAACCAATGAATCAAAGAAATACCTTTTAGAAACTTTTTTGATAAGCTACCACGAAAACTTTCATTTAATACTAATAATAGATCAGATAAGGCTTCAAACCCAAGATCAAACCTGGCTACCCAGAAATCCAAAGGTATCTCTTCATACACATAAATATCCCATATAATTTGCGAAACAATATCGATTGTAGAGTATATATAATCTCTATCCTTAGAACTAATATAACTCAAACGATTCTCAAAGAGTTCAAGAAATTTCAATGGATCATCCTGTGGTAGCGTTGTAAGGCGAGAAATGTCTATTAAAGAAACTTCTGAAGAAATTTGGAATGATGCATTTATGAATCGGGATAGGGCTCTCATCGATCCTTCATTCGGAGTAGTAAGGGAAAAACGAAGGGATTTGAAGTTGTATAAACGTTGTTTGATAGGGTCAATATAACCCCTGAATAGATCTTTTTGCGCCATTAAGTCTAATACAGCTTCTAATTGGTGATCTGTCCAGTATATCTGATTTAGTAAATATTCAAGATCATGCGTGGGAGTGTTACCAAGAAGTTTAGTAATGAATGAGATAGCTCCTGATCGTGTAAAGAATTTTCGTTTGATTAAATCAAAAAAACCGTCTATTTCTTGCACGTAATCATGGATAATAGGCTCAAGCAAATTACCTGGTAAATTCATTAGGTCTATTAGTTCACATATATCAACCATTCCTTGTGCGTCTAGAAATTGTTGAATTTTTTTGTAGATATGTGATTTCGGAATGAAATAGATATGATTATAGTCTAAAAGCCCATCCAATTGTTGTTGTTGGATTTTTTCATATAAAAAGGCGACAACATTCATTTTATCAGTAGAAGAAGAAAAATCCTCTATCCGTATTGGTGATTGTGCCGTAGAAACTGCTTCTAGCCATTTCTTCTTCTTTCGTCTTAACATGATGCACAACCAAGAGACGCTAAATCGATGAAAGGGGAGACATTTTTATATTATTCACCTTAATAATATTTAATTCAAATATTATTACGTGTACTATTATTTCATGTATAAGGAAATCTTAACCAATTTCAACGTAATTATCTTGTGTGATGTTACCAAATGAGAGAATCTGAATTTAAATGTCAATTTTGTGGATATGTTCCTCGTTCAAATGAACAACCTGTCACAGGTGCGTGGTATTGCCCTAAATGTGGAAAACGAACGACCATTCGATTAACTGTACCTTCACCAAGAAAATTTAGTGCCAAAAAACCCCAATCCCGTCAAACTTCTCGTGATCGAATATCTAGTCAAATTTACAGCAAATTTACGAAAGAAAAAATTCAAGATTTTGGACTGAAAGACCCTTATCTTAATCCATCCATTCAACCGATAAAACCAAAGCTTAGAAGAAAGGTACGTATTTTTTACCCTTCCACTGATGAAGATTAACCCTTCTTCTTTTTAAATTTAATTCTTATTCTTTTTTCTTTATCATCATCTAGTGAACTAACGGTTATTCTATCCCCGTCTTGAAGAATATTTTCTATTAATGCTTCCGCTGGAATAATGAAATTTCCTCTAAAACCTATATAATTTTTCTTGAATCTACGCTTTAATATTGTAAAAATCGTTTTGCATTTCAACTTTGGGTTTACATTTATTGTTACTGGAGTTTGGTGGTAAATTGAAGAATTACCACACACCAAACAATCTGGATCATTGATAAGATTAAAAGAACTAATATTTCCTGTTAGTGCAGAATAAATAGTTAAATCAGGAATTCTGAATCGTTGTGCACGGATAAGAGATTTGAATTCCTTCTGATCCTTTTTTTTAAAAAGCTTCATTTTGTTGATAAATAGAGTTTTTATGATTTCTTGCGATTGAATTCCACTAGTTACCGCATTAACAGTAATTAGACTAGGTACGTGGTATAATACAAGTTGAATAATCTCTTTGGTATCAAAGAGTGGGAATTGGTGATCGGTAGCGAATTTATTTGCTAGGTTTGTAATCTCCTGAACATCATCGGGGGAATTTTCATCAGGTTCCCGATCATTCATAGTATGAAATTCATAAAGGGCCTTCCATGCACAATGTTCTTTGATTCTTGGAGTTCCAACAAGAGTACAGGGTGCAGATAGAAGGCGAGTCTCTTCTGGAGGAGGTGGAAAATCGCAAGCCAGACAAGCGTTTTTCCTTGGATTTACACTTTGTACCTGGCCAAAATAACCATCGGTTGCAGAATCGATTAACGGTAAACATAATTCTATAACAATTTCATTAATAAATTGTCGTGCGAGAAAGTTATCAACACACCCAGCAATTATGTCAGCTTCCTCAAAAATTCTGTAAGGCAGTGATTGAATGGGATCACTATACGCCTCAATTTTCAAAGTGGAATTATACCTTTTTTTAATTACTTTCTTAGCTATCTTTGCTTTATTCTTACCAATATCTGCTTTTGAAAATAGTAGTTGGCGGTTTAAGTTTGAAAATTCGATTGTATCCATATCTACCAAAATCAATTTTCCCACCCCAAGTAAAGATAAATTCTTGGCCACTTCTCCCCCAGTTCCTCCTATTCCTATTATTAACACACAACTTTTTTCAATGAGACTCTGGTCCCAAATCGAAAGACGCTCTTGACGATCAAATTTTGAATAAGGGAGATGTGAGTTCATTGATAATTCCCTTAATAAGAAGAAATAGGAGGAGATTACCCCCCTTTTATCTGATCAGGTACTATCATTAGAAGGGCGTTATCTTCAATATTGTACGAAACAAGGTTGTTTGATGGATTCATTCTTCGACCTTTAAACAGTAGTGCGATTGGTACAACTTCAGGAATATTAAATGCGTCACGTGCTGCTGTAATTGCTTGAAAAACTGTACCATTTATGTTAATATATTTTTCACGGATGTTTTGATCTGGTGGAAGTTGTGGGTCCTTAAAACGGACTTTAATCATACGTTCAATACCATCCGATGTTGTTCCTTGGGAATTAACGTTTGAGTCCCAGACAACATCTTTTTTTCGATTATTCATAATTTTTTACCTCTGATTGTCTCTACACATAGAATAAGCGTTCAATTTCGGCCAACACAGTAATAAGATCAATACGACCTTTCGCATAATCCTCTAAAGGTCCGCGGATAAGTGGATACCTCGAAAGAACTTCACTTTCGAGACCTATCGGATAGTTCTTTTTTCTTTTGATTGTGAATGGAATAACTTCTCCTGTTTGTGCATAAAAGTTAATTTTAATTTCTTTTCTTGTTGGCGTGGCATCATAACTTTCCAAGATCTGTCGTATGAGGGGATTTTTTTCTTTAATCGTACTTTTTGACTCACTTGTCGTTGAAGGGCCTTCCATTTTTTGAGGAAGTTGATTTTCAGATATCTGGTAGATTTCTTCTAAGACATCTAATACCGAACTTGTTCCAGGTATCCAATCTTTCATAGTATTTAAGTCATTAATCTCACAGTTGATAACTTCTCGAAGAACATTTGGACCATCGATAAAGGGTTTTTCTGGTAAATCATCAAGCACTATCAATAATGGAAATGCGTACTGTCCAACTTGCATTTTAATACGAATTTTTCCTACTTCCTCTCCCGCTAATTCCCCAGGAAAATTTTCCAGTATTTTCTGGGATTCTTGATATAAAAGATAATAATGTTCAGATTCCACTTCCTCGTTTACTGAACTTTCATCAGGAGCTATTCCCTGTGATTTCCTGAGATAGTTTGTCAAATCACAATATTCACAATGAACGGGACGAAGAGAAGAAGGGTTTCCTAATAGAGGAGCACCACATCCATTACACTGGGCAACTTCTGTCTCGATATCAGTCATAATTCTACCTCATTTTCAACTACTTTTTCTGAAAGAGATAAATCATACGAGTTTCCAAAATATCACTAGCGCACAAGGGAGGTCTTTAATCACACATTTAGTAATGATCTAAGCCTCTTGTGTTCCAATATAACAAGAAATTTCGCTATTTTCTTCCAGAATATTGAATTACTGCAGGTTCATTCTGATAACTGACCTTAAAAAACTAGCTCATAATGGCTTTCCTTCTAACCCGACAATCAGCAGCTTTAAATAAAATTGATGGAGTAAGTTTATAGGTTAATGGATACCACCTGATTAATGAACTAGGAGAGATTGCTTATGTCTGATCTACATTCCAGACGATTAAGGGAAGAATTTAAGCGAATGCTAAAGATTTATCCCCCAAAAAGTGCTACCATAAAGTGGCTAATAGTGGATAATGATCTTCATCACTACTCTGCTACAATAAAAGGGAAAGAAGGCACTCCGTATGAAAACGGGGAATGGAAAATCACCGTTGATTTACCACCTGAATATCCATTCAAACCTCCAATTGTTAATTTTATTACACCAATTTGGCATCCCAATATTGCTATAGGTGAAACTCGTTGGAAATGGGGTTCTAATGTTTGTCTTAGTTTAATCAATTGGAACAATATAGGTGAACTTGGTGGATGGAAAAAGACTATAACTCTACCTAGTGTATTTGAGCATATCGAAATGATGCTTGATGTCTATCAGAGTTCAGGAGATTCTGAATTTCCAGAATACCTCGTTGATCCTGGCGATCCATTCAATCCAGAGGCTGGAAAATCCATGCAGTCCAATTTCAATGATTTCTGGGAGAAAGCTGTTAAATGGACAAAAGAGCATGGAACGAGTTAGTTCCTATTGTTTCAATTAGGTCTGCTGGGGTATTACTAATGAAGTTGAATCTGGGTGGAATTGGAATTACTGAATAGCTAAGGAATCATATTCTAATGACAAATAAAGATCCCCCTGAAAATTCTGATAATGAGGACGAAACAGACCAATCAATTGACGGCCTACATTCAGATCAGGCCAACAACGAGATGTCTCGATTGAGTTTAGAGACAATTTCTGTTACCATATCACAGCAAACAATTATAGAAATTACCAATTATTCTATCGAAGCCAAACCAAAAGAGGCTATTGGCTTGCTCAGCGGGATTGAAGTTCGCTCAAAAGAAATAATGATATCAAAGGGAATTTATGTAACCCAGGGAGATGAATATTCAGTATCTTTTTCTGATGAGGATTTTCAAGTTTTTGATCAATTATCGGGTCCAGAATTCTGTGTGGGTTGGTGGCATTCACATCCTGGATATGGATTATTTTTATCACAAACTGATATTACTACTCATGTATACTCTTTTCAATTAGTTCAACCTCTTTCAGTAGCACTGGTAGTTGATCCTAATGACGTTGGTGAAGATGGAATCGCCAAATATAAGTTTTTTCAAGTCGTTGGAAATTCTCAAAGTGATATTTTTCAATATAGAGAAATAGCCAGCTACCTAGATATATCTTGAGAACTAAGAATAAATCTGAAATTAAAAAATTCGAAATCAGATCGAAGCAAATAATATTAAACATCGATTCAGAAGGTCATTTTGAGATTCAAAATGGCAATATACGACCCTTTTATGGAAAAATTTCTTTTCATTGGACAATTCTTTCTTCAATCTGAGCAATACGGGCTTCTAGATTATATGGTAATATTTTTAGGACCAGGATTAGTTCTATTTTTTACTTTTTACCTGTTGTGGTCTGGTAGGAGGAAGAATCATAAAATTATCAATGTATCAAAGGATGCTCTTCTTGAAATATTTTCTAATGAATTTGATGATTTAGTAACTGATCAAATAACTTCCAATGGTGGCCTATTATTTCCTAAATATAAAAAATCATCTAAAATTCCATTCAAAGATTTTCGTGTCGTGTTTGCGTTGGAAGAGCGTCATTTAATGTTATCTGTGATAATCTCATGGTTTTCAGGAGCAAATGACTACATTGCGTTAGAAGGAAATGCAAAAAAAGGGAAACTACCAACAAAAATACAAATTATCCCCAATCATGAAGAAGGACAAATTAAAAAACATCAAGACTTACTTTTTCAGTTAAAAGACGTTATACTTGATTCTGAATTATTAGATCAATTCTTTTTAATGAAAGCAACATCTGAACGTATGGGCGACTTCTTCCTCAAAGATAAACCACTTCTTAAGCAAATATACGCCATTCGTGATTCTGTTGTACGTATTTCTATCGATTCGTCAGAAGATCCTTCTATTCGTATATATTCCAGAATAAATAAGAATTTAGATCTAACAAAGTTACATCGACTATTCATAACGTTAACTGAAAGAGTAAATCTTGTCTCGGACAAAAAAGTTATGAAAAAATAATATAATAGAATTTTCTTATTTTTCAGAGAGTTTCTATTTTTTCAGTAACTCGCTGTCGAAGCCATTCTAATCCTTCTTCAATATTGAAGCCTGTTTTAGCTGAAGTAGGTACGATTGCATATGAATGAGTGGTTACTTTGTGAAGATTAAGGGAGCGAGCAACTTCTCCAGCTGATGCAGCATTTTCAAGATCTTGTTTGTTTGCAAGTACCAGAATGGGGATGTTTTCTACCTTATCATTATTTAAGACATACTTCCATAATTCAGCTTGAGCTTCATCAAAACGTTGTCGGTCATTTGAATCAATTACATAAACAATTCCCATTGAACCTGCCATATAACTCTCCCAGAGGGATTCACGAAAGGCTTCTTGGCCACCGATGTCCCAAGATATAAATCTAACATTACCAGAGCTGAACTCGTCTACATTCATACCAAGTGTACGAAATGTACTATCATCGAATTCACCAGAGGTAATTCTTTTGACGATTGTTGTCTTTCCTGCATGATCAAGCCCTAACCAGGCAATTTTCACCGTTAATCGTTCTCTTGCGAACTTCGAGCGTAGTTTGGTAAGGAAACTCATTGAAGATACCTCTTTACTTTCTTTGTGCTAGTTTACTTTGAAATCTCTCGCTCATCCATCGCCAAGGTTCATCAACGCCTTCTCCAGTGAGAGCAGAGCATGGATAAACCCCAAATGTTCGCGGGCGTTTTGCCATTTCAGTTTCCAGTTCAAGGGTTTTAATTATATTATCTAAAGACATTGCAACATCAAGATCTTGTTTATTTGCTAGAAATAAAAATGCAGAATCCTCTGGTGCCCATTGAATAACATTCTTAAGCCACTTAGCTGCAGTTTCAACTTTGTCTCTGTCAGCTGAATCGAAAACAAAGACCACTCCCGATGCTTCTGAAACAAATGGTTCCCAAAGACTAGTAGGATATGTAGGCTGTCCACCTAAATCCACAGCCATAACTTCAATACCACCAATCTTTAGCGTTTCTATATTCATACCCATAGTAGGGACTGTTGCTAAGTCATCATGCCCTTTCAGTCGTTTTACTAATGTTGTTTTTCCTGCATTAGCAAGACCGACAAAGGCTATTTGATTTTCGATTTCTCGACCAAATAATTTAGTTGGCATCTTCTAAACCAATCATCAATTGAATCAGATGCTGTAAGTGCTAAAGATAAAATTTATTGAGAAACTCACTACTCTTCGACAGAGAGGGTTTCAAATACATAAACAGTTTTCTTATAGCGGTTGTTTTAAGAGTTCTGTGCATTATTAATAAACCTATTTTATTGGTTGTATTCGAAATTACTCTGAAGTACTCCTACTAGACTACTCGGGAGAATATTGGCTGATGGGAAACCAGCTTTGGAAAAACTCGAAAATAGGTCGGTTTATCCTGAGTCTGACTTTGAATAAATTCGACGACTTCTTCTAATGCTTGAAATTCTTGCGAATTATTGAACCGATATCTTACACTCACTTTTCCTTCATTCAGTTCCTTTTCTCCAGCTACAATAATAATGGGAGTCCATAATTTCTCCGCAGCTCTAATTTTCTTACCAAGAGATAAGTCTCGATCATCAATTTCCACTCTAATATCATTTTGTTCCAGTTCTTCTGCGATTGTATTTGTGAAATCAAGGTAATCCTCAGATACAGGTAATATTCTTACTTGTGCAGGAGATAACCATAAAGGAAATTGCGGTTTCGACCCTTTTTGAGAACGTTTAATTTGCTCCTCAATAATTCCATAAATGACTCTCTCAGTGGATCCGGAAAGCGAACAATGCATTAATAATGGATAAATTTCTTTTCCACTCGAGCTAGTATATTTAATGTCAAATCGTTCAGAATTTTCTACATCAATTTGAACTGTGGAAAGTGCTGCAGCTTTCTTTTGTGTATCAACCACATTAAATTCAAACTTTAAAATGAAATACGCATATCTTGTTTCGAACAATTCGAGTAGAACTGGTTTATTTAATAATTTTATAAGAGAGATTACCCATTCCTTATTTTCATCAAAGAATTCAGTTGTCATACGGAATGCAGTTTCAATATTAACCTCAATATCTTGCATATATTGATATGCAAGACGGAATTGTTCAACAAACTCTTTTTTAGCCATCTTAATATCGCTTATAGCTGTATGTAAGTCAGGCATGGTGAAAGCTCTAAGTCTACGTAGTCCAGCAAGCTCCCCGCGTTGTTCACGCCTGAAAGATTTTGCCATTTCAAAAATTTTTAACGGAAGTTGACGGTAGCTAATGATGGCATCTGACAGTGTAAGAAATTGCCCAAAGCAGGCAGCAAATCGCAAAAAATAGTTCTTATTTCCTGATTGTACGACATATTGTCTTGCTGGAAACCGTTCTAGGTACTTTTTCAGAGATTGGTGGTCATATGAATACATGAGTGGTGTTTCAACAATCATTGCTCCGTATTGAGCCGCCATATTGTTGACATGGTCTTCGATTAACCTTTTGACAATATAGCCTCTTGGAAGTATCCGAAAATTCCCAGGATCAGAACCGTCCTCATAATCCACCAGTTCAAGATTTTTCATGACATCTACATGCAGTGGAGGGGTGCTAACAGTTCTATCCTTCGCAGTTTCATATTTAACAAATAGTTCGAACTCTTTCTGTCCTTTGTAATTAAATTTGTCGAAAGGAGCCAATTTACCATCCACAGAGAGAATATGGAACGTGGAACGAGCGGTTTGTTCTGCAGTGAGGGCCTTTATTACCTCGGCCGTTTTTTCAGGTGAAACCTGACCTGATTGTCCGAGTATTTCCTTAGATCTTTCTGCCAACGCATGTCCTTTACAATTTAAGTTGAAACTTTTATAATAACCGAAAGGTGCCCGTACTATGTTCAATTCAGCATTTTTGGAACGTAATGTTGATTCTAACTTTTTTAATGTTGATAAAGCTGCATCTGGTCTAGCTGGTTGAGTTTTAGCTAAATGAACCCAGGGGTACAAAATCAAATTGCTTTCACCGATGTCCTTCAGTGCGGAGATGATTTCGGTGCAGCTATTTGCAAGTACATTGGAAATATCAGGTATATCATTCGTTTCAACTGAAACAAAAACAACTAAAGTGGATTCTGATGTGGAAAAGCTCATTTTTACATCTTGAGATGATTCTGGTTCGTTAATTGCTTTATCGGTTACTTTCCAATCAAATCCGTGAGAGTGTACAAGTAATAGTTGCATATTAATCACAAATATTGCATTTTGTGGTTGTGAGAGGACAAATTGCAATTCTCAAAAGAGCTTTTCCAATCATTACTCACAGAGATTAGTACAATTCTGGAGCATTATCTTTTTTGAAAAAAGTCTCAACGAAAAAATTGATCGCAGGATCGGGTATTCCCTGTTCAATAAATGTTGCCCATGCCTTGGTTTTCGTTAATTCTTGAGATAGAGTTCGTTCTGTCATAAATTCGTAATATTCATGAGGGAAAACCACCCATTCAGATGCTTCTTCAGCAAAATAATCGGGTTTTACTTTAGACCAAGGTTTATACAATAAAGTAGCAATTTTCACCGTTTTAGGATCTTTTAAATTGAGGTAATTAAGAGCACATTCCAAGCTTTCCCCACTATCTGCTAAATCATCAATTAATAGAATATTCTTTTGAAAAATATCTACCACGACATCTTGTGATATTACTGGTTTAGTATGGGTCTCAGCTATAGCTGCATAAAATCTAATTTGCATAGTCGCTAGCACCGAAGATGTTTGATGTCCCTCTAAGAGATAACTTGCTTCAAACATATCACTTAGAAGACGGGCGGGAATCCACCCTCCTCGACTAATACCAAGTATAATATCGGGTTTATACCCATCACTTTTTATAAGATTGAATAGAGAACGAGCCAATCTATCAATGTCATGCCAGTGAAAAATCTTGAATTCCACCAAAATCTAAACACATCGTTAAATCCTTGATAAAAAGGAATTTGTGTACTATTAAAAGAAAGATTTTAAGGCCTATTACAGGTTTATATTTAGTTAAGATTTTGAGGAGCGGTAAAAAAATAGAACCATACGTCATTGAAGAACTGGATTCCTATGTATACCTCGTCTTTGGCGGAATGCTTCAAGGCCAAAGCGAATCAATTGATATCAAAGAAACCTTAGATGGATTAGAGGAAAAATTTAAGCTCATTGGTTCACAATTATTTGACTTTCGTCCCATATGGGGGTATAAACATATATTTTCTGCTCTATGGCATGCTGAAAAAGCAAAAAATGCGAATAAAATGATTTCGAAAACTTTCTCTATGGAGATCTTGTTGTATCTTGCTGGATGTAGGCAAATAAAAAAAGCACTAAATTTGTTGGGTGTCAAGGAAAATTCTAATAAAATAATTGGTGTACTGGCCGCGAGTACAAGTGAAGTTCTACCAATAGCATACAAATATCTGAAAGAAAAAATCCAATTTAATCCTAAATCAAACATAATTGAAGAATATGCTTTGAAAAGGGAATGGTTCATTCAACAACTCCTTGAAGATAACTACCAAGGTGCAATCAACTTTTCCGATGCAGATATCGAGAAAGCTCAACTTCAAAAGGTTGCCTTACTTGCTTTAGAAATGTAAATGTCTTTTTTAATCAGATATTATCTTTGCCATACTAATATCAGAATTTGGAGCCATAACACTTAAACCTGTCAAATCACGGATAATTTCAATTCTAATTTCAATTTCGGGATCCTTTAAATTGACTATTCCCCAATTAATTTCATTGGCAACTTCTTGGATTATCTGTACTGATCTTAAATTGCTTTGACGCTTATTAAGAGTAATTCTCCAAGAATGAGAAGGGAGTATTCTTTCCTTAGCTAAGTGTGTTGTTTGGAGGATAATCGATGGAAGATCCGTTTTTATCAAATATTCTAATGGAACAATTTTTAGACAAGCAATTAAAGGACCTTTTTCTGTAATATAGTTACGAATATCTTGAATAACCGTAAAAGGACTCACAATTTCATCTACAAGCTTCAAAATTGATAATCCTGGAACTCTGGACTTCAATGGTTTAACATTGTATTTTAATATGTCTGAAATGACATAAAATGCTTCTGAAAGCGCATCCCGTTCATTGTTTCTTTGAGAGCTGATTAGGAAGCTCATCTGGTGTCCCAAACGAGAGTCAATCTTCACTTCTAAGTAACCAAGCAGAAGAGATGAGGTCAGTAGTGCCGCATTTTGGACAACTTGGTTTAGTTATGTAAATACCTTCTTCTTCAATTGTAACAAATACTGCTTTTTGAAAACGGTTCTCACATTCTTTGTTTTGACAAATATATACATCTGGTTTCTCTACCATATTCTCACAATTCCATGTTAATTCCATTCATATCTGCTTATGTCCAAATTCTAGAATATCAATTATATTAGATACTCCTTTCGCTAGATAATAACGTTTGTTATCCCAATCTACAATCACTAATCGTCTCCAAGAAGCAAATTGAAGTTGAGACTGAATCTCTGATTCCTCCTGTCCCATCGTATCTACAATTTCCTTTAGATTTCCAGTTGATTTCTTAACCGCTTGTAAAATTGGGTAATAGTGCTTCACCGCGTTTAATACGATTAACCCAAGAGCTCGTTCCAAACTTTGACCTGTTTTTGCTGATGTGCCGATTACAGATATTGAAGAAGCTCTACTTCCCAGAACAGTATTTGCTACTTCTTCTGGACTCTTTGCACCCAAGATATCCTGCTTGTTCGCACATAAAACTATCGGTGTACCAGGCAAAATCTCATCAATTTCTGAAAGTAGTTTTTTTGCTTCATCAAACGAAGCCACATTAACCGAATCAACAACGAATAATATCCCATCAGCGCCTTTGCTTAAAATTTTTCTTATGATTTCGAATCGTTGTAGTCCTGGTGTCCCGAAAAGAAAGACTTCAACCCCATAAATTGTGGTTTTACAATGGTCCAAGGCAATTGTGGTTCCACCATAATCAATCGAAATTGCTTTTCCTGAACAAACTTTTTGAACGGTTGAAGATTTTCCACTATTGTAGGGACCAAGGATCACAATTTTCATGACATATTACCACATTGAAAAATGCCTAATTGTTCTTCTTCGATAGATCTTAGCTCTGATATGGTTTATTATGTGATAATTCTTTATAATACTGATTAAATGAAATAAAGTAAAAATCTCAATTCCTTCCAGAGAAACAAAGGGAGAATATTTACTCTAATTTCACGCATCTACTAAAATCTACATTTTCTCCTTAAAAAGATTAGCTATTCCAAGCCAGATTTATCCGAATGATCGCTCTTATGCCCCTCTGATTTAATATTTCTGATAATAATTTACAGATATTTTTATTCTTGAAAATTGTAAAGGATTGAAAGGAAATTTTTTTTCAGTATTGGTGTTTATCTTCTTGATTCATCTCCAGTTTAGATAAATATTTGATTCAAGAATATATACTGAACCAATCGTAAATTTTGATGTCAGGATTCGGGATAGTGAGTGAAAGATAAGTTGAATAAAAAAAATATATAATTAAAGAATAATATTTGTTATTCCCAGTCATCGTAACCAATTAAATAAATTTAAGGCTATTTTATATGCTAAGAGTCCTTAACGGGTGGATTAAAAAAGAAAAAAACAAATAGATAAAAACTACACAAAATTTGGCTTTGTCTTGAGACACTAATAAGGGGTCAAAGAAAAAATGGCACAACTCCTCTATCGAAACCTTTGGGCACCAAAAGAGTTACGTACTCTTTTTTTAGGCGTTTTAATGTTATCTTTAGGTTTCTTACTTGAACTAATTTTTCTGTTCTTTGTGGTTGATATAAAAAATTCATTTCTAGGAGTTTTGTATTGGGAACTTACTCTTTTAGGTGGAACTACAACCCCATTGCTGATAATATTTCATTTAGTAGTCTGGAGCATCGTGTTTTTCGCTTCACTAATGGTTTATACCGTCATTCGAGAATACAGTGGCGGAAGAACAGGTGTTTCCGAAATTGTTGGAATTATTATTATACTTACAATAACCACAGGGTTAATCTTCGATGAATGGTTTGCTCTCTTCTTTCTTATTGCTTCGACACTAATAACTGGCTATCTTTACCTTGTTACAGGAGAATAATCAAGTTTTTTGATGTTTCCTCTATTGACCTCTCTTGGTGCTGATGGTAAATAGTCTCAAAATGTAATTCTCATTTGATTTTTGTTTGAAAAAAGAAATAGTGAGGATTCTATTCCTCTTTCTTTATGAAGACTAATCAGCAATGTTTAAGTTAATTCTCTTGTTTGAAAAACATACAATGCAGCTGCCACTGCAGCCAGACCAACAGATGCAACAATAATCAGGTCACCTATCAATAGCTTTCCAGAATGATTGATTGCAGACGCAGACAAATAATGAAATAGAGAATAGTCTTGAAGGAAATTAATACTCTCAGTTATTCCACCGAAACGTTCCATCATATATTGACCAAGGATAACAAACCCAGAGAAAGCCATTGCTTTGCTGGATTCGAGAAAAATCATCCCACAAAGAAAAGAAAGTGCCCCCAAGGCGAAAAAGAGTAACCATGATCCAATAGTAGCATATCCAACCACAACCAAATCTATTGCTTCCTCTGCAGAGATGAAATCTATATTGAGCATTGTTTTATTTGCTAGGAAAGTTGTTGAAAGGATAAGGATAGGATAGAGAAGATTATAAGTCAAATACACGCAATATTTCTCAAGGCCATATCTCCAACGAGGAATAGGATAACTCAACATAACATCCAGAGTATTATTATCCATCTCAGAAGAAATTAAGCGTGCTGGGATGAAAATTGTCGCAAAGATCATAACCCACTCTAGCATCATAAATATATACATGAAATACATACCCTGCCAAGTGCTAAGATCAACCAACTCCCCTAACATGACCTGATAAATAGGGTTTTTTAGGAATTCTTGAAAAAATTCCATCTGATTACGTAATTCAGGCCATAAGCTACCAATTAGTGGTATGAAGAGAACTATTACTATAGGAAAAGATATACCAATCAACCAATATTTCTGTAAATTCTTTCTATATACTGTAAGCATCTATAAAACCCCTATTCATAATATTGTAAAAAGATTTCTTCCAAAGAGGCGTCCTCTATGGTCAACCGTATGATTTGATAATTCCTTAACCATTGAAGGAAAGAATTAATGTTTTCACTAATCGTCAAGTTGAAGACAGTTTTTTTAATCTGATTAACGGATATAATGGAGGAATTACTAGGAAAATCTGAGATTTGTGGGACCTTTGATGGATCAAACTTAATATTAATGTGTTGGACGAATTTAGATCTTAGATCTTCAACATTTTCGATAAGAATCATCCGACCCTCACGAATAATACCTACACGATCGCATACAGATTGTACTTCAGCAAGATCATGAGAACTAAGAAATATCGTATTTCCTTCCTGTTTAAGTTTTTTTAAGATTCGATGGAAATTAGCAGTCATCAGAGGATCTAAACCCGAAGTAGGTTCATCTAAGATAAGAAATTCAGGTTTTGAAGCAAGGGCTAGTATTATTCCCACTTGTTGACGATTTCCAGACGAAAGTGATTTGATTTTCAGACTTAAATCCACTCTGAATAATGATCGCAACTCTTTTAAAAAATCTGGATCTATAGGACGGAAAGAACCATAGAATTTTATTAGTTCATTTCCTGTATAGTTCTTAAATAATGCTAAGTCTCCAGGTATATATCCTATTCTCTCTCGAATCTCTAAAGCGTCAATATGATGATCTAGCCCAAAAACATTTATCACTCCGCTCTGCATCTTTAAGTAATCAAGAATACATCTAATAGTTGTAGTTTTTCCTGCACCATTCGGACCAAGGAATCCAAAAATTTCGCCTTTGTTCACTACAAAGCTGACTTCCTCTGCTCCTACTACTCGACGACTAATGGTCTTGCCTGCAATATTTGTTAGATATGATCGTCCATAAATCTTCGTTACTTCTGAAACTTGAAGGACTTGATCACTTTCACTTTTACTCATTTATCGTGACCTC
>DXJL01000112.1 GCA_019057635.1 Candidatus Heimdallarchaeota archaeon | reverse complement strand
CCATCTCTGCAAAGGTTGTTATTATAACTCCCTCTGGAATTGAGATTCTTATTTATGAGAATACTTCTATCTCATTAGTAGCCTCGGATTACTGGTATGGTGATGCGTATTATACCTTCACTGATGCAGGTCATTATGAGGTCATATTTTCTGTTTCTGATGGATTCGGATACTGGGAAACTTATTGTTGGTGGGAAGTATACGAAGAACAGGAATATTTGGCCCTGTGGATCTATCAAGATCATCACAGAATGGTTAATGAGTGGGGTTGGATGGATTTTGAAATTGAAAACCGATTCAACGTAAACAAAACTCTTGATATTGAGATAAAACTTCTCGGTCCCAGTGAAGATGTAATCATTCTACCTTTAGTGACAGTAGAATTAATGGCTAATGAAAGCTGGTTTTTCTATACTGATTATTTATTCACTGAACCAGGATATTATGATGTCCTGTTAACGGTCATTGAACACCCTATAGGGCGAGTTTGGGATTTCTGGTGCTGGTGGGAAATTAATGATGGTACAGGTAATGGTTACGATCTTTTTATTGACCAAGAGTCCATCGCTAAAGTTGGTGAGACCAAATGGATGCATTTCAAGGCACAAAGTAATTTCGATCATGATATGCCGAATGTAATCATTAAAATTCGCATGGAAGATCCAACAGGATATACAGAACTTTTATTAGAAGTAGATGTTCCAATCAATGCTCATGATCTCTGGGAAATCGACCTTACCTACACCTTTTCTCAAACTGGTAATTATATTGTTCATTTTGAGTTATATGATGACATCGGGTCTGGTTGGTTTACAAAATGTGATTGGACAGTTAATGAAAGTGGTCCTGAAATTTACGTTAATGGGCCCGCTTCTGTAGATATTAACGAAACCTTTGTAATAGAAGGGAAAGTCTACTCAGGTTTTACAGATGAACTCCACGTTAAGACCATTACCTTGGCTTGGGAAAATGGAACAGCAATTGAAACAGTGAATGTTAGCAAGACGATCCCTCAGGATTCATACGCCTACGCTTACTTCAATGTGACAATTCCAGTCAGTGGTGAGTTCGTATTCCGAATTACTGCTGACACAAGTAAAGGTATGTTGGAAACAAAATATTTTATGAAAGTTGGAATCATTGATGACACTACTGATCATGAAAAGGATACGACTCCTACTCTTAGTCCTGGTTTTGAAAGTATCTTTGGTCTACTTGCACTTGTTCTAGCAATTCCTATAATAAGGAAACATCGTCAGTAAATTTTTAGGGGTAGAAACCCCTATTCTATTCTTTTTTTTCATTTGATCATCTTAGAGATAACCAAATAATTTTAACACAAATAGTTCTAAGTTTGGTTTAATTCTGTCTATTTCTGAAACAAATTCCTTATGATATGGGCAATAATCATCTGAAAAAATCTGATGATTCGTCATATCCCAAATTATAGGATAATAGGTACACCCCTCAGGTCTATTATCGTAGATGGTGCATAATCCATTTGTATCTAAGAAAAAACATCTCTTCTCACCATTAACTTCTTTATTTCGAAGCATACGGTAATTATCTTTGGTCAAGAATGAAAAATCGGAGGGAGGGATTCCCACAGATTTGCTTATTCTGAAGGTATCTGATTTTGTGAGTAACATCTCCGTTTCTTCACAACAGTAATGGCAGTTATGTTTACGACAAATATGCCCTTTAACTTCGAATTTATCCATAAAAGACCACATACTATTGAGGAAGTAGAATTAGTAGGATCATCTGTGTTTTATATCTTTCTAGAACAACGGTGAAACGACTGGACCTTGAAAATATTTCTCTATTCTAGTACCGAGATCCTCGAAATTTGTATGCAAAGAGGTAAAAATAATGCTTACTTGTATTTTTAATGCCTCTTTGGCTCTAGAATCTATAGGTAGGTTATCAATTAAATTCAGTACCTTAGATTCGTCTTGTAATACATTCTTTTGCATTATTAACTTTTTAAATAGGTCGAGTTCTTCCTTAATTTGATTTTTGGATTCTTGCATCCATTCAAAATGAAGTAATAGTTCACTATCCAAGGGTTCAGTATTAAAACTCCGTTCGAAGTCAATCGCCCACAAATTATCATTTACGCAGAGGTAATTTCCAGAATGGCGATCAGAGCCTCCAATCCACGCTTCAAGTAATAATAAATTTATAACATCTTTTGGAGGAAATTTTCTTAAAACCGAACTAGTCGTATCCTTTAACTCAACACTTTCATCTAGCCATTCACAAAGCAATCCGATTTGAGTTCCTTTTTGTGCTAGTATTGACCGTGGAACATTAACACCTAATTTTGATGCTAAATAGGAAGCAAGAAATTCCTTGATCATAGAGGTTGTGTTTACGCTTTTCCATAGCCATTTCTTATCTGTGGTAGAATTACTGTAGATATAAGTAGTATTTTTAAAATTAGATCCTCTTAACTTAACAGGCGAACGATTATTGAGGGCTAATCCGCTGTGAGAGGAGAGAGAGTTCTCGATTGCATTGGGAAATTCGGATATCGCCATTATTATTCACCTTGAACATTACTGTCAACCTAGTAGTAGTATTAACTCAAATGTTCTTATGAAAGCCTTTTTTAGGATGTTTTTTGAAGTTTGTTCTTCATTCTTAGTCTGTCGGTAGAGTGTCGAGTTTCTGTAACTCATGTTCAATTTCAGATATGCTCTTTTTCAGGTTTTCAAATCCAAGCATAAAGCGAAGTGCTAATCCCATCACAAAACTTGAATACTGGATTTCAGAGTACCCATGGGAGGTGAGATCGTATCCCAAAGCCATCTTAATAAAACTCAATGCTTGTCGGCCTTCAACCGTCTCACGCTGAGAAAGATAATAATATAGAACGTTGCCATAATTATATCCCCACATTTTAGAAATCTCATCTTCACTTCCTCCTACCATTGAGATAGCTTCTTCTGCTTTGGTATAACTTTCTTGTAGTTCATCTTTTATGGTTTTAGCTACTGAATCTGGAATTTTTAATTGCTTTTTCAGATGAGAAATTCGTGTTTTGATTTTACTTAATTCTCCTTCATCTACTGATTTTAAATGATCACTTATGTTTCCAGGATTCATAGCTTAACTCCACCATATTTTAAAAATAGGCCATTCCTTTTGATTGTTACTAAAGAAAATCTTCGTAAGATTATTGTACATTAATTTCTATCAAAATAAAGAAAAATTTTCATTGTTTAAGACTTGCAAATTGTCCAATAGATGTTTCTATTATCTCTAAAGCTTTAGATTTAGTATCCCAACCTTCTAACCTCATGATTCACCAAGTTTTATCCTCCATTATTAAATTATAATCCATTATTCATTATAGAAAATTCCTAGAGAGGGAATAGAAAACCCCCGCGATTCTATAATTAACTGAAGGATTCTATTTTCAACTAGAATTGCATATAGTATCAGACAAAGGAATAATCTTAAAAAATCTCCTCGCTCTTAAAGAATGATTCATCATGTTTGAAAGTATATCTCTTGAATTTAATGAAATCTTTATAGAATTCGTCGATTACTTAATCCAACAGGGATATGGAGAAGAACGAGCGGGTTTTCTTGAAGGAGTAATCCAAAGAGCCTTTTTTGATGATTGGATCAAATTTTTAGCGTATCAACGTGAAGTTATAGGGCCTTTTTCCATAATTGGGGATATGATGGATAAAAAAGAAGAGCAACGAAGGAACAGCAGATTAAAAGGCTGAAGTAACGCTATGAACCAAGTGAAAATCATAAAAAAAGTATTATTTATCTTGTGAGTAATTACCACAGCCAAAATCAATTTGAGTTTAATGATTGTGGTATTCTTTGTTATCATTGACAGTTCTTTAAAATCTCATCAGTTAATCAATTCGATACAAAAATAGGAAATTTCAAAACATATTATTTACTCGAATTCTTTTAAATGTGTCCTTATCCTTCTAGAAAAGATGGGGAATTTCAAGATATTTGGAATAAAGCAATGAATTCAAAGAATCAAGGGAAACTTCAAAACGAGGAATCTGCTTAAATTAGGGGAACACTTATTCTTAAAGCTAAATTATTAACCTAGATTAATATACATGAACCTTGCTGTCACTTTCTGAGCAAGAATGAACCATGTTCTTTTCTTCAGTCAAATTGCACTTGCATTCATTCGATTAATTGGTCTCGGAGTAGGTTTAGACTTTCTACTTTCAAGAAAAAAGAAGCGATTTCGAGGGCAGGTCGCAGGTTGGAGTATCTGGATACTAGCAAGCATCTTTCAAATCCTTGCACAGAATGTAAATGATGTAGCCTTAACCGACACGTTTGATTTTCTTTTCGCAGTTTGTACTTTGGTAGGATCATTTTTAATAGCAGTAAGCATTATTGTATATTTCCGACCAGTTTCAGTGCAATCTATATTTCTCTTTGCCATCTTCCTGAGTTTCTTGCCCCTACTAGTCTATTTCTTTTTTGGAATTGAAACAGTGGTGAATTTTTGTATATTTTTTAGTTTCATATTAGTTGGAGGCCTATATACCATTGGGATAATTGAAAGCACCAATTTTAAAGCCCAAGTTGGCCAAAGCATAAAGTGGTTCTACGCTATGATCGGAACCGCAATCATACAATTTATTGTATATATTTATATAACCTTAGAAGGGACAAATCTAGGGCTTTCGTCCGTTGAATTGGAAAACGAAGTTTTAGTGGGTGTAAACAATTCTTTCTCCATTGCTATCTTAGTTTTAACCGTTGTTCTGTTAATCCACCTTGAAAATACTAGATCAAATCAGTATAATTATCAATTAAAGGACAAATATAGTCATGACCTAGGAAATATACTCCAGGTTATGGTCAGCGTGTTTCATTTCATTGAGGGAAAAGGAGTTCCCGCAGAAGAAAGAGAGAAGATAATGGATCTTCTGAATCAAAAATCACAGGAAGTATCTGAATTAATTCAGGAAATCCGTAATCTCGAATGATTTATCGAATAATCAGAACCCATAGAGTTTTGAGTATTTATTGGTACAGTACTCAATAAAATACTTGGTATTAATTGGTTCATTAGTTATCTGCTGCATTAGATCAGCTGGATCATACATGTTAGCTGGTTGATGGACTTTCTTTGTTAGCCACTCAAGAATTGGTTTTAAATTACCAGAACGCACTAAGTCGTCATAATTTGGTAATTCCTTCCGTACGACATGTAGTTGCATTGCATTATAGATATTACCTAATGCATAAGTAGGGAAATAACCGAATAACCCTGCAGCCCAATGCGTGTCTTGCATTACCCCCTCTGAATCATCTTCAATATCCACACCCAAATAATCTTTATATTTTTGATTCCAGATAGTTGGGAGTTCTTCAACAGTTATCTTTCCTTCACTAAGATCTCTCTCAATTTCAAACCTGATAATCACATGTAGAGAATACGTAACCTCATCTGCAGTAACACGAATCTTTGATGGTTTAACATGGTTGATAGCACGAAGAAAAGTTTGGTCATCTATATCTGCAAAGATATCCCCTGTTAATTCTCTAAATCTGGGTAGATAATGTTCCCAAAATTCAGAACTGCGACCAATTATATTTTCAAAGAACCGTGATTGAGATTCGTGAAGACCAAGAGAGGCTGCTTGACCAATAGGTTGGTACATAAATGTTTCATCAAGGTTTTGTTCATAAATGGCATGTCCTGCTTCATGCATGGTAGAAAACATGGCATTATCAAACTCGTTTTCATAATAATGCGTGGTAATCCTCACATCCTGGTAATAACCAGTTGTAAACGGATGCTCAGTGGTATCGATACGGCCACGGTCTAGATCATAATG
>DXJL01000111.1 GCA_019057635.1 Candidatus Heimdallarchaeota archaeon | reverse complement strand
GGCGTGCTAAATCAGTTATTGCTCTTAATTCCATCCAAATTCACTGTACAGAAAAATATCCTTCTATTGTTGAGGAATAATCGCTTTATTTTAATCAATTGATATCCATTTAACGCATATTTGATCAGAAGAACTATAAAATGCGCGATTCGGATTGTTTTTTCACTCTCTTTTCTAACATGAGGAGTAGATTATCTTGACATTCACTAAAACAAGACTATAATATTGCGGGATTAGTGTTGTAACAATAAAACCTACTAAATCCTCCATGGTGAACGGAGTAGAATTTCTTTCACTTCCTTTCAGATACCAGGTTACAGGAAAATAAGTATTACCACCTAGGATGAAAAGAGAGAATGACGGGAAGAGTATTCACTCTCTATAACTCTCGACCGAGGATCACAAACACAATAAACCGTAGGAAGAATATACCAAGGCCCATGAGTATGATTATGAGCCAATAGTTTCTTTTAACCATTTGTTTTCTTTCCGACGTTTCCATCTCCAGTTGAGCAGGTGATTCAAGGTCAAATCTCACAAATCTTGGCGATCTTATCCCCTGTATCAGCTGATAATAACTCATTATTATCAGTGCTAAGAGGATTATCCCCACTCCCACTCCTAGAGGATTAAGGAAATCCGCAGCAATAGCTATTATTCCAATTAAAAGCCATTTCTTGTCAGTTGTTTTCTCCTGTGGAGTATTGGTAATTAATCCACCAATGTGAAACACCAGTTTTGTGGAACTCATGTACAACCCCAAAAAGATTATCCCATAAATAATTCCGTGAGAAATTGCTGTTAACGGGTCAATCATTAGAACATCAATGAGTGCTGGAGGTGGAGAGAAAAAATAGCCAAGTCCTCCGGTTGGTACATATTGGGCTGTTGTATGATCTAATCGGTAGACCCCGAAGAGAAATGTGAATATGGATGAGGAATTTTCACGACCGCTAGCGTTCCATATGAGTAGACTGGTAAATCGAACCACCGCTAGGACGGTTGTTGTAAGCACAAGTGGAATTGCTGGGTTAAATATTTTTCTAGCTGGCTCTAACGATTCTTGTTGGATCGTACTTGTTTTTATAGTTTCCAAAAGCACGACCAAGACGAAAAATATTCCAGCAAGATAAACTGAGAGGATTGATAACGATGGTAAGTTCAAATTGTGGGCTGGATTAGTGCTATACCGAAAAAATAAGTTTCCCAATGCAGCAATTGGTCCTTCTTCTCCAAACCAGTAAAGAAACGCCAAAACTATTCCTCTTGCCGAGGTAACACCATTAGGCCCTTCTAAAATATTGTTTGGAGCGAATAATCCTTGAAAGATCCGTAATCCAACGCCTCCTGCGATAAACATAGATATTCCCGAACCTAATCCCCATCCCCTGTTAACAATTTCGTCTAAAAGAACAATCAAAACTCCCACAATTGTCAGTTGTATGATGATAAGTGATTGAGTGGCAATATCCAGACCCGATCCATATATTCCTGAAAATATTATTAGTAGAGCCATGACTATCGTAATGAAGAAACTAAGGAGGAGTCTCCTTGTATTATACTGATTTTGCTCTTCTTGATTTGCTATATCCATTTTAATAATGTTCATTCGGATTAACACGTACATTAGTAATCCAGCTATCAGTACGGGGAGTACCCCTAATTCCGCAAGTGATCCTTTTGTCGAGGCACTAATTATTCGGATGAATGCAAAGGAATCACCTTCTCCTAATTCTACACCGAGTAGGGGAACCGCAGTGAATAATTGATACAGAAAAAATATTACTATAGTTACCACACATTTAGTAGAAAAATCTAATGTTTCCACTGGCTTTTTTATTCCTATTTTGTTTGAAAATCTAGATTTAATCTCCTTTTCATCTCTCACTGTCATATCTTCTTCCTCTTATTCCTCTATTTCCAAAATAACTTCCAATCTGATGGTTTACGTCTGAATGTATTATGTGTCTTCCTTAGTAACATTTGACCGACCGATATAATTACGATGCAATCAGATTTTTAATCTATTTAATGCTTATGGTGCAAAATTTTGACAAAAAAGAGGAGAAGAGAGGGTATCATCTTCAGGGGGGAATTACTGTGAATGACTACTGATGACCTAATTAAGAAGATCTTTAAAACTAGTTGAAATTGATAAATCTCTTATCTGATTATCTATGACATTGTAGTTCTTCAAGATTTTAATATAATAAGAAAGTAATGCCTTGTGGATTCCTAAATTTGTGCACAAATCCTTCTGTTTTGTGATAGTTGGATTTTCATTTAGACATTGAAGTATTTCTAATATGTGTTTATTTTGAATTAAGGAATATAGTAATTTTGCCTCGGTTGTCCATTGTTGCTTCAAATCAAAATGATGTTTTGATTTTCCTAATACGAGAGAATCTATCTCATTTTCTCGTTCTAATATCTGGATCCAATATTGTGCTGATCCCATAGCAATGTCGGCTGCTCGAGTGATCCCGCGTAAAGTAATTCCTGGAGTGTTCGTTATTGTCATCTTAATTAATTCACGATTATTTCCCCCTTCTTTCCAATCTTGTGATGAACGAACTAGTTTGTATAATTCATATGCCAACGGCCCCAATGTCATTGCTGTGAGACTAGATATTTGCTCAAATCGACTTTGCAGGTGTTCAATTAAAATTCTTGATTTCACAGATTGAACTACAGGGGATACTGTCATTTGGGGATGATTCATATCGTGAAGAAATTCTCTCACCTCCAACTGTTGATAGATTCCACTGGTTATGTCTATATTTGGAAACAATCCTGTCGCTGGGGAGTCCCTGTGTTGAGTAATGATATTGGTTGGACTTATTCCAAAGAAAGTAAAAATTGAGAGTGTAAGCAAAAGAATTGCAATTATTCCTCTACAATAACGCCAGTTTACCCTTTGCCGAATTATCAACGCCCTCATAAGTTAACGGGTTTTTCCCCTTTTTATGCCTTTCTTCCTGATCGTTGATTGTCAAAAAATTGTATTACAGGTCTGATAAAATGAGTTACTCGGCGGGGGCTTTGTGTTGATGATTATACGGCATTCCCCATCTTTAAAGTTGATTCTAGGATGGTGGAAAATCAAGAAAACGAATCATACATTTGATCTTTCTCTCCTAACGGCCTCTTCCTCGCTTTCTCTTTATGTATAAATTATGCATCCCTTTTCTTTCAGGAGAGTAAACCAGGATGGGTTGGTTTTCAGTTGATTCCATCTCAAATCAAGTTTCTCAAGCCGGGGTAGGGAACCTATACTCGCTGGGAGGGAATGGAATCGGTTACCCCGTAAATCTATGTGAATTAGCTGATTTAAGCCTGACCAATCCTTTGGTAGTTTTTGGACCTTATTTACCCGCAGATCAACCACTCTAAGTTCGTGAAGCTGATTGATAGTCTTTGGCAATTCTGTAATCTTATTCCCCTTCAGATACAGGTATTTTAATTTTCTAAGATTGCCTATACCACGGGGGAGTGTTTCAAGTTCATTATTTTGTGCGTGTAATTCTAATAAATTTATAAGGTTCCCTAGTGTCTCTGGTAGAGTTTTTATTTGGTTATCATACAATCTAAACTCAATTAAATTTGTAAGCTTCCCTATGCTCTCTGGTAACCTAGTAATTTTATTCTCGCTTATATTCAAATAGCGTAGATTAGCTAGTGTAGTAAGTGAGGGGGGAATCGATCGTAGACGACTATCGGCTACATACAAAAACTCCAAGGATTGTAACTGACTTATAGATTTAGGTATTTCTTCTAGTTTCCCATGGGCGATATCTAGGACTATTAGATCTTTTAAGTTACCTAATGATTTCGGTAACGTTGTATACGTATTTCCATCAAGATATAAATTGGTTAATCCCGTTAGGGTGCCAATCTTCTCACTTATTTCTTCTAATTGATTTCCTCCACCTATATCTAATAATTTCAGATTTGTTAACCGCCATATCCCCTCAGGTAATTTGGTTATCCGATTATTTCGCATTTTTAAATGTTCAAGGTTTGTTAGTTCTCCTATACTCGCTGGGAGGCTTCTAAATTGATTATCAGTAGCGATTAGTTCTTCAAGTTCTTTTAGATTCCCCAGAGCTTCGGGAAGAACTGTAAGAGAATTATTAGAGAGGTTTAAGTGTCGGAGCGTGACTAAAGTAGTTATTAGTTCAGGAAATTGCGTCAATTGACAATTTTTGAGTGTCAGACCCCTTACTATTCCATTTTCCTCGTAGTAACCTACATCAATCCCAATGAGATCCTTTAGAGAACTGACACTCTTAAACGGGTGTTTTATTTGACCTTTTAGCTGTTCAATTTCATCATT
>DXJL01000110.1 GCA_019057635.1 Candidatus Heimdallarchaeota archaeon | reverse complement strand
TGTGCTTTTATTGAGAATATAGCATTAACTTACTTATTCCCAAGTAAAGATCGGTTAATATTATGTCTTTATGAGTTTTCACAATTTTTCAGTTTATCAAAATTTGATTTCCAAATTGGATGCAGGGTTGTACAAATCCGTTTTTCCCCCGAGCATTCTAAATGTCTAAATTGTAAATACTTTTTGAAAGAATGTATGTATATTCTGTATATTCAAATTTTCCATGCATAACCCTGATTCTTAAAAGAATAATAGGATAAAATATCAATAGAACACTAAGGAATTGTAATACACGCTAGGAACCTTTTATAATGAGTATCGCCGAAATTTATGGAACTAAGGGTAAGCTACTAGAGGGTAAGCGTATCCTAATTGGCGTTACAGGTTCAATCGCTGCAATCGAAACCCCCCATTTAGTGCGGGAAATTCTTCGTTATTCTGGAGAACCTATTGTAGTTCTTTCTGAAGATGCCTTACGATTTGTTACTGTCGATTCTTTGACATGGTCAATGGGCAAACTTCCTTATACTGAAATTTCAGGATTATCCGAACATATTAAGTGGAGCGTGGATCCAGAACAAAAGGTAGATTTATACTTACTGTGTCCTGCCACGGCTAATACCATCTCTAAACTTGCATCTGGGGTTGCTGATGGTCCAGTTTCTTTAACGGCTTTAGCCAGCATTGGAGCAAATATTCCGTGCCTTATCGTTCCTGCAGCCCATAATGTATTACTTGACAACCCTATAACCCAGAAAAACATGGAGTATCTCAAACAATTAGACGTACACTTTCTCTCAAGTGATAAAGAGGAGGAAAAATACAAATTTCCCCCCTTAGAGAGATTAATGGATCAGATATTTTCATTATTAAGTGTTCCCCGTCCATTACAAGGTACTAAATTTATTGTGACGGGTGGAGCAACTCGTGAGTATTTTGATGATGTTAGATTCCTTTCCAATCCTTCCAGTGGATTGTCATCCCTTTATGTTGTAAAAGCATTGCAGAAGCTAGGTGCAGAAGTTTCATTCATCCTCGGAGAAGGAAATACAATAGATCAGAAACTTATTTCGTCTTCAGTAACGGTGGTTAGATCTACCTCCGAGATGTACCAGCAAGTAAAAGAGCAACTATCGAATGGGAAGGTGGATGGGCTAATTTCTGTTGCTGCTATAGCTGATTATCAACCAACCTTTCAAAAAGGAAAGATTCCCTCTCGCCAGAATGAATTATCAATTTCGTTAAAACCTACAATAAAGATTGTGAAGGCAATAAGAAACGAATTTCCGTCTCTCTTTATTGTTACCTATAAGGCAGAAGTTGGTATTAGTGAAAAAAAACTGATTTCTCTTGCAGCTCAGTTTCTAGAAGAGAATAATGTGAATATTGTGTGTGCAAATTGGGTTGGAGAAGCAAATAAAGGATTTGTGTCCAAAACCAATGAATTATTCGTTGTAAGAGACCAGCAGGAAGTTCTTGAATTAAAGGGGTCTAAGCAAACCCTCGGGCACGAGCTAGCAAATATAATTTCAGTAGAGTTCAATAGGAGGAAGGATTTACAATGAATATATCTGTTATTGGAGCAGGAAGTATCGGTTCTTTATTCGCAGGAAGAGTTGCCTACTCAGGATTTGATGTCGATGTTGTAGGACGAAAAGCTCACATAAAAAAAATCCAAGAAAAAGGACTCACAATTCTAGAACAGGGAACCAATATTGTTTCATATTTCCCAGCAAAAACTGAATACAACCCTACTAAACAAGATTCTGATGCAATATTTGTTACTACAAAAGCTTACGATAATCAAACAGTAGCAGAATCTTTATCTAATGGCTTAAATGTTGAAACTCCTATTTTTTTAATCCAGAATGGAATGGGAAATGAGGATATATTTAAAAAAGTCTTACCAGAAAACCCAATTTATCGAGCCGTTACTACAGAAGCGGCAGAGTTGATACGACCAGCTGTTGTAAAACATGTTGCATTCGGTAAGACTTCTTTTGGGATTGTTTCAGGTAAAGGAAACGGATTTAGTAGTCAAGTCGAAAAAATTCTTTCTTCTTCGGGTTTTCAAATTAAGGAAACTCAGAATATTCAGCTGAAAATGTGGTATAAACTCCTTGCTAATGCTGCCATCTGCCCTCTAGGTACAATACTTCATTCGAAGAATGGTGAAATATTGAAGCGGCCATCTTTTGTACGTATATTTAATGCAATCTTAGATGAAGGAATAGCGCTAGCAAATCATCTTCTTCCAGATGAAGATTTTTCTGCTTCTCGTGATTTTATTAAAGAAGTGATCAATAAAACTCAAGATAATAAGTGCAGCATGCTTCAGGATGTTGAACGAGGACGTCGCACAGAGATCGATTTCATGAACGGATTCATTGCAAGAGAAAGTCGATCATATGGATTGAACGCACCTATTAATTCGGCCATTACAGATTTGATCCGACATCTCGAAAGAAATCATCAATAGATTTGAGTTAATCTAACCATGAAGGCTGAATTCTGGGTAGCTGCCCATCTCACTGGAATTTTTGAAATAATAGACCAATCTAGCGAATTATTAGAAATTGGATCAAGGGGGGCGGGTATATCCATACAAAGAGGAGTAACAACTTCGATACAGGAATCTGATAGCTCATCAGTAATTGTACTATTTAATGAGCAACAACAAGCATTATCGAGTTCTATGGTAACAGTCAAAATTATCAATTTACTAATTCCCGAGACAGATCAAAGAAACTTTCTCATAAGCCATAATTTCGAAGTACCTATCAGGAGTGGTTTTGGTGCCTCTGCTGCTGGAGCTTTGGGAACAGCTCATTGCATAAATGAATATTTTGAGCTTGAATTAAGCACTCTTAAGTTATTTCAAGTTGCCCATAAAGCAGAAGTCCTAACAAAATCCGGTCTGGGTGATGTGATTGGTTTATTTCAAGGAGGGTTAGAAATACGAACCAAGGAAGGTGCTCCTGGATATGGTAAGACTATAGCTATGCGTAAGGAAGATGATTGGAAATTTGCTACTGTATCCTTGGGAACTATTTCCACCTCCTCCATATTATCAGATCCAGTGAGACGAGTATCGGTCAATAGGACTAGTTCGAAATTAATTGAGGATTTAATTAAAGAACCTGAATTCGATCATTTTGTTCATTATACATCAGAATTCACTCGTGGCGTCCAATTGTGGTCTCCTCAACTTCAAACTATATTGAGCAATCTTCCTGCAACTGTCATCGGTGCCCAAATTATGTTAGGCGATGCTTTATTCTTATTTTATCATGAAGAAGACGAACTGGCTGAGGTGAATATCTCTCCTGACCTAATTCATCCAGAAAGTATATGTACAAAAACAATAAAGAGGACAAGTTAATGTCAAATCATGAAATTCCGAAAAATCACCCACGTTATGTATCGTTGACCGTTCGAGATGCTATTATTAGTGGGATGCACCAAAAAATTGTTGCAGAGGCAGGACTAATCGCTCATGGAAGAGGCGAGGCTTTTGATTATATCCTGGGTGAAAATACTCCAAAGTTTGCCCTAAAACAGGAAGAATTTGCTGTACTGTATCTTCTTTCAGCGAGTAAACCCATAATTTCTGTGAACGGAAATGTCGCAGCTCTATGTCCGAAGGAAATTGTAGATCTTAGCAACATTCTAAACGCTCCACTTGAAATTAATTTATTTTATCGATCAAAGGAGAGAGAACAGGCAATAAAAAAGAAATTAATAGACGCAGGGGCTGGTTTGATATTAGGACTTGAGCCAGAATATCAAGAAACTATAGCAGAAATCTCTCATCTTAGACGTATAGTAGATTCTAGGGGTATTGCCATTTCAGATTGCGTGTTTGTGCCATTAGAGGATGGAGATCGCACTCAGGCTTTAAGGCGAATGAATAAATCGGTTGTAACTGTTGATCTTAATCCAATATCTCGTACATCGCTCACAGCAAACGTTTCGATTACGAATAATATAATCAGAGCAGTACCTGAAATGATAAAATATGCCGAAGAATTCGTTCAACTTCCCAAGAATCAACTGAAAGAGCGATTGAAACACTATAGTAATGAAAAACTTCTACAAGATGCTTTAAAGTTTATGTCAGAGCGTTTGAATACTTTAGCGACTAGTGATAAATTGGTAATATGAGGTGAAGATTTGAAAAAGAAAACAGTGTTAGATATAATGGAAATGTATGAATCTGGAAAAAAAATTACTATGCTTACAGCGTATGATTATGTAATGGCGTCTATTCTTGATGAGGCTGAAACTGACATGCTTTTAGTAGGCGATACTATGGGTATGGTAGTTTACGGTCAAAAAACCACCCTACAGGTAACTTTGGAAGATTCTATTCGACATACACAAGCTGTAGCTAGGGGTGCCAAATCAGCCATGGTGATTGGAGATCTTCCTTTTGGAACGTTTCAAGTCTCACGTGAAGAAGCAATTAAGAACTCGGTAAAACTGATGCAATTAGGACTTGCTGAAGCTATCAAACTAGAAGGAGGTAGTGAACGTATTTCAGCGATTGAAGGAATATTGAATGCGGGAATTCCTGTCATGGGCCATTTGGGTTTAACACCTCAATCTTTTCATAAATTCGGAGGGTTTAAGGTACAAGGTAGATCAGAAGAGACGGCAAAGAAGTTGGTTGAAGAGGCTCGCGCTCTAGAGGAAGCAGGAATTTTTTCATTAGTACTAGAAGCTATTCCATGGGAAGTTGCTAAGGAAATTACTGAATCGATATCTATTCCAACCATAGGGATTGGTGCTGGCCCTTATTGCTCTGGACAAGTCCTGGTAACTTATGATATGCTTGGTTATTTTGATTTCAAAGCCAAATTTGTTAAAAGATACGCTAATCTCAAGGATCAGATATTATCTGCAATCCAAGAGTATAATAAAGAAGTGCGAAACAAATCATTCCCCGATCTCAGCTATAGTTACGAAATGCCCAAATGAAATGATCATTCTGTGTGCAAGTTAAATGTTCATTTTCGTCATTTTCAGTGATCTCTCTCAGTATATTCCTATATAAGTATCATAGAAGTTTTTATAAATCCTATATGTTTCTAAGAACCTGACTGTGAAATGAATTCCGATTTTAAGCTCGATTTTGGAAGAGTAGGTAAACCACATATTTCAACAAACAGTCTCCTTATGGAAGAGCTGAAAAGAATAAGAAAAAAGCTGGAAATAATTCTTTTTCCATTTTGTGAGTTGGATTGTTCTTGGATATCTGTTTGTACAAAGATTCAAACAGTGGAATGTATTATAAATTACCTTCGTAAAGCAAGTAAGGATTTAACGAATTTGAGTGCCTCTAATGAACAAGTTCAGTATAATTGGTATTGATAATGGATGAAAGTGATTATTTTTTTGCTTCATCTTTCGCCGAGGATCGAAGTAAACGTTGATTTTGTAATACATATTTTGGACCAAATCCTTCTAGAGATTTCATTGGTCCTTCGAGTCCCTTAGGATTACCTGTTTTCGTATACACTACATCTGTTTGGAGAATCGAATTTAATACTTCTTCTGGACTATTCTCAAACGAATCGAGTAAAATTTCTCCTTTTTTCTGTCCAGTATTGTACAATCCTTGAAGAAAGAATAGCTGATCTTCTCTAAGTGTCCGTTTTTTTGGTGATTTTCTGGCAATCAAGGGGTCAGATTTTTCTTCTTGCGTCCAGGATGCGATTCGATTCAAAAGAATAGCCGTTTCACTCTTCCGAGTAGTAGGTACGACTGGTACTTGCCTTCTCAAAAATATGTAAGTTAAGGCTCCAAAAACATGTTTTTTTCGCTTTTTCCATTCAGTACGTTCGAATGCCGTTTCTAAATTCTCTACAATTAATATTGGTTGATCATATGTTTCAATTAATCTATCTATCTGTTCAAAAAGACGATTATCTATAATTGAAGAAATTAAGTCTGCTCCTGTCTTACGCTCACAGGCAACTGTATCAGATAAGACATAATCGGCAATATCTAACTGTTCTTCCTTGATCTCCATACCTAATTTAATTAATCTCTTTTTAATTTCTGCAGGTTCTCGATGATCTACAATTATGGTTAAAGGATTGCTCATTTTCCTGTTTGTCCACAAAATAGGTATTATTGAACGTACTTATTTTTTTCAACTCTTCCAGGCACTAGATTCTTGTCTACAAGAGTATTGAGAATTGTTTTTATGTCAGGTTGAGAAACTTCTGTTTCTTGACTAATTTCCGAAAAAGAAATACGCTTTCTTGTTAGGTTGGCTGGCCTTTTTAGAAATCTATTAACAATTTCAATGCCCCGTCGGTGGGTCCAGATTTGTCTTCCATTTACGGATAAATAAATCGATGGATCTGATTTAATTTTGTCTTCGATAATTCTGACGGCTTTTTGATTATCAATAACTTCGAGAATTTCTAGAAGAGTAGCCATAGGAAACTCTGCTTTATGAGCAATAATTTGTGTATACTCGTTTTTTACTCCTTCAAGGGTAATAAATTCTCCGAGATTATTATGAATTCCAGGTATTTTCAGAATTTCTTGAATAATAGTTTGTAATATGATTATGGGTAGATTAAGCTTGAATCCAAGAACACTATAATTAACTCTAGTCTGATTCTGAAATTCTTTTTGAACTTCTCGTAATAAATCATTTGTGAAGAAGTGATTAGCGTTTTCATCAGTTCTTCCTTGATAATTCTTATTTAGATATTCTAGAATCATAGATTTGACGCTTGATTCCAGACTATTCTCTTTTAGAAATTCATTGAGTACAAAATATTTTTTTTCATCAATTTCCTGTTGAATTAGAGGATATAGGCTTTCTAATGAAATCAATTGACCTTCTGAAGATTGATATGTTTCTATCTCCAGTACTTTCTGTAGACTTTCTAGGAATTTAGGAAATTTCATGTTTATAGCTGAGATTAAATGACTGACTCGCTCTTCATCAATTCTGATAGAATTTTCTTCGATTTCTTTAATTTCCTCACTTGTAATATATACCTGAATATCGTCCAACCACTTACCTTGCGAGTGTCGTTCGATTATATTCCTCAAAATTGAGAATTCAACTTTTGGACTCCCTAAACTCGCCAGAAATTGATTTAAATCAATTATATGGTATTGGTTAAGAAATTCCAGTGATTTTTGACTTATAAACTTGAGGGTTAGATATTCATCTTTATTATTTAACCAGCCATTATCATTGGGAACTAAATTTTCCTTAAATTCTCGTGAAACGACTTCTAAAGATTGTTGTAAATCAGTGCTAATTTTTTGTAAAGGTAATAGGCCACTTATACCAAAATTCTCTGATATTTCAACAAAAGTTTGAGAAAGAATATATAAATCTGAAGAAACACACTTAATATCCTCAATGGTGCTTAATAATTCCTTAATAATCTCGTGATCTACTCTGTCGAATGGGGGAACCTGTATAACATCTTTAAGTACAAGAGAGTCCTTTTCAGCAAATTTGTCTTTTAAAATACTCTTTAATCCCTTTTCAGTATAATAAACGTCTTCAGGTTGTGGAAAAAGCCTCAGATCTAAGAAATCATCAAGAATTATTCTTGAAGCAATAATAGATGCTCCCCATTCTTCTGTTAGATCAGTCAGAGAAAATTTCTCTCGTTCTTGTAACTGCAAACTTAATGAATGAATTCTCTCTGACATTTGAGTTTTGAGCGTTTTTACAGTCAAACTAAAATCCTGTTTAGTAACTGAGGTGGCGTGTTGAATTAGTGCAACATAATCCAATTTTGCGTTCATCAAAATTACCGAAGTGACATCACTTTCATTTTTCTTTAGAAAGGCGGCAGCAGTTTGACGAACATAATCATTTTCATCAGCTAAATTTTCAATAAAAGGAACTACTAATTCTTTTCCGCCTAAATGTTCTAACGCAGAGCTAGCTTGATTTCTGGTCCAATCATCAAAATCAGGATTCCTCATTATTTCAATTAGAGTACCTATAGCTTCAGCAGTCTGTATCTTTCCTAGAGCGTAAATAACAGTTCGCCGTAGGCCACCTTTTTCTTTCTTAAGTAGTTCTAACAGTCTCTGCTCCACACCTTTGATATTCCGTGCAACTACAATATCTAGTGCTATTTTACGGACGGCCTCACTCGGGTCTTGAAGTGCTGATACTGCTTGTGAAGTGACAGAGCTGTGATTCGTGGAATTTAACCATTCTAAACTTAGCGAACGAATACTTGGACTTGAATCTTCCAATCCACGCTTTATCAACCCTTCTAATTGCTGGGGTTGAAGTTTTTGTATCAATGTTGAAAAAATTGTTTCCCGTATACCAGCATGCGGATCGTTAATCATTGTTAGAAATGATTTAATGATCATCCGAGAACGGAAATTCTCAGGGTTATTATTCAGGAACTTACTGAGGTTATTAACGGCAGTCCATTTTACATCAGGATCTTTACTCTTGATATCTTTTAAATCCCAAATTACTGATTCTTCAGTCAATATCCACAATCTCCATTCATTGCCAAATCTCTAACCTCACCTATTTATGATTCTTTGCATCTGATTAAATTCTTACTTGAACAAGACTTCCAATATTTCCAGCAATCAAGAAGACGTAGGATTACGAATAAATGCTGAGATTAATTGAACTGTATGGTAAATGTCATTTAATGATAATAAGGATGTGGGTGAGTGAATATAACGACAAGGTACGGAAACAACCGAGGATGGAATACCTGCCCGTGATTTATGAATGATACCAGCATTTGTACCCCCAAAGATCGGTTTTTTCATATGAAAAGGAATTTTCTCATGTTCTGCATTCAAAATTAACCGATTATTGACTTTAGGATGTGCGATCATTGATCGATCTGCAACTGAGATTGCTGGCCCTTTTCCAATATATGCTGGACATTCTGAATCCCGAATTCCTGGTACGTCTGCAGCAGTTGTGTTTTCGATTGCTATTGCTAACGTTGGATCCAAAGAGAAAGCAGCAGGACCTGCACCTCTACCTCCTACTTCTTCTCCCATGGTAAAACTAAATAGAAGTGTATCCTCGTGTCTTATTTCTGAAAATTCTTTAATTATTTGAATGAGGACATTTACTCCAGTTCTATCATCGAAAGCTTTTCCTCTAATCATATCATTTGGAAATTCGACAAACGGATCATATAGGGTTCCTACTGATCCAATATGAATTTCTGCTTTATCAATTTGCTCTGCTGACATTCCTGTGTCGATATACATGTCCGAAACGCTTACAGCAATTTTACGTTCTTCTTGTGTAGTTAAATGAGGAGGTT
>DXJL01000109.1 GCA_019057635.1 Candidatus Heimdallarchaeota archaeon | reverse complement strand
TATACGCGGGCTAGACGACATTTTAGTTTGTCGCATGGCGCCGACCAAAGGCGCTGGACTTAAGATCCACATAGAATGAGAAATCCAGTCGTATAGACGTTCGAGGGTTCAAACCCCTCCCCCCGCATGTTCTTTCTGCTATATTATTGACTTTCAGCTACTCATCGATTTTTCCAATTAGATAATTTCTTGTTGCACCAGTTATTGTCACAGTTTGAAAGGTCCCTAGTTCCTTTTTAGAATCATTAATTACGACAGGTAGATAGGATGAATTTCGTGCCTTTAACTGCTTTTTCTTCGTTCCTTTACTGTCAATAATAACAGAACCGGTCCAACCTATCCAAGACTCTAATTCTTGTTTTGAAATCTCTTGACTAAGCTGCATTAGCCTCTTAGATCGCTGGGATTTAATTTTCGTGGGAACCTTGGATCTCGATTTCGCTGCTGTGGTTCCAGGACGATCTGTATATTTGGAAATATTGATAATTGTTGGTCGAACTTGAGTTATTAGTGACTCTGATAATTTAAAATCTTCTTCAGTCTCTCCTGGGAACCCTACAATGATATCTGTTGACAGTACAAGTTCTGGGATCTTAGATTTCAATTCATGAACGAGCTCGATGTAATCCTCTCTTTTTCCTTTCCGTCTCATCTTGGTGAGGATGGAATTTGAGCCGGATTGACTAGGTAAATGTAAAAACGAAAACACTTTAGAATTATTTATTTGCGTAATCAATGGTTCTTTGAATGTTTTTATTGTATCTGGTGTCATCATTCCGATACGAATATAAAATTGACCTTGAATTTGAACAAGTTCACTAATTAAATCTGGTAAAGTGACTTTGGGTTTCCTTTCCCAACCGTATGTTCCTGTATCTTGGGCTGTAAGCCAAATTTCCTTACTCCCAGCGTCAAGCGAATTATTAACTTCTTTTATTATGGACGAAGGAGATCTAGAACGCAAATGACCTTTTGCATGTTTAACAATACAATAACTGCAATTGCCAAGACATCCTCTTGATATTTCCACGGTTGTAATAAGAGGATTATATAAAACCCGCTTGTGAGAGTACAATTTTTCCCATACCTGTGTATCTAGTCGAAGATTTGCATTCACAGGTTGATTTTCAATCAGGGAAAGAATTTCATTCGCATTCTCTGGATAAAGAATTCTGGCATTAGGTACATTCTGTTCAATCCATTCTTGCATTACTACTGGTAAACATCCTGTAACTATTACATTGCGAGTATCGGGAAGAGAAAGTAAAAGATCTTTCATCCTGTGTTCCGTGTTCTGCTTTACAATGCATGTATTAATAATGATGAGGTCGGTATTAACATCTGTAGTAGAAATAGAGTAACCATATTGCTTTAATGCCCCTGAAATTCCCTCAGCAATAGCCCGATTAGCGCTACATCCAAAATTCATCACTGTAGCTGTTTTGGAGATTTCTTCTTCCATATTTGTTTCCATATTATACAACTTTTAAAGAATATAAATCAAATTTTCTGAGAAATCAAACATTTAAACAAACAGCAAAAATTGAGCTTCATGATGAGAGTTTGGAATTAATCCATTCTGCGATTAATTGTACAACACTAACAGTTGTTAGGCCAGGAATATCTGATTTTATGCTATCTGTTGTAACAAAAAGTCGGATATCTTCTTTGGCTAGTTTTTTAAATTTTTCCGTTGTATGTACACCATGTATATATCCTAAATAGACTTCTTTCGCTCCTTGTTGCTTGAATATTCTCGCTGCTCCTATCATAGTTCCTCCAGAACTCACAAGATCATCAACAATTAAAATATGCCTATTTTGCAACGAGATATCTATTCCTACAAGCTCTTGTGTAATTTCTCCAGTATCTGGATCCCTTTTTTTTCGGATTGCACCATAAAATTGTGAATTAATTGCATCTGCCGCTTCTTTGGCCAACATAAGAGCCCCTTCATCTGGGGAAAAGCATAAAATATCTTCTGATGAATTACTAAGCTTTTTTACTGTCTGAGCAACCAATGGAATTGCCGATAGGCTGATAGATTCTGATTCAGAAAAGAAATCACTGAGGGGATTCTTACCATATGAATGAGAATTGATAGTTAAGTATTGGTTAATACCTGCAGATTCTAGCATAGAAGCGAGATACATACTTGAAACGGGTTCGCCCAAGCGAGATTCGCGATCCTGCCTGGAATAAATATGATAGGGCATAATGCAGGTAATTTTTGCCGCTCCAAGGCGTTTAACATTATAAATGGTCAACAGAAAGGAAATTAAGTACTGATTTTTCGATTGATCTAGTGCTAATTGCATTGCGATGATGACATGCGCATTTTGCATTATATTCCCATCATCCAATAGCAATCGAGGGCAAACTTCGCCATCAGGGAAGGTTCTTTCATCAATTTCAATGAAAATCGCTCCATCTATCTCAGTTGATAGCTTTCCTGCAAATTCATGTTTACCAACAACTACAACCTTCATAGTATTTCAAACCTGCAACAATCTTACACTCTACGATCCGTTTTCCTTTAGAAAAAAAACTTCCCTTCTCTAGTAAACTCGAAGGAGAGGAAATATAGTTCTCTAATTTTGTACGATACTAGTTAAAATACATCAATAAAAGCAAGATCCTATCAATTGTATTTACCCAATAATCACTAAATAGAGAAGATTGAGATGAAAGAAGAAATAGAAACCCCTAAAAAATCCTCCTCGCGTGCTTGGTTTTCTGGAAACGTGCTTCTTTTAGGTTTAGTATCTTTTTTTGCAGATCTTTCAGGAGAAATGATGACTCCCGTACTTCCTTTGTTTATTGCTGCACTTGGAGGATCCAGTGTTGTCATTGGTTTCATTGGTGGATTAGGTGACGCGGTAGCAAACATTGTTAAGGTTTTTTCAGGTTATATAGCAGATAAAACTGGAAGAAGGAAGCAATTGATCGCTGTGGGGTATGGAATCCCTTTCTTCGCCAAACTTGGTATTGGACTTTCGAATGCATGGGAACAGGTGTTAGTACTAAAACCGACAGAAAGATTAGGAAAAGGCATTCGGGGAGCACCACGTGATTCATTACTTGCTGATTCCATTTCTTTTGAAGAAAGAGGAAAAGCCTTCGGATTTCATCGTATGATGGATACAGCTGGGGCAATTGTAGGATCATTATTAGCGTTAATTATCCTAATCATGTTTTATGGGATTCTAAATGATGAATTAGGAATTCTAAAACTGATTCTCATTATTTCAGCTTTTGTTTCTCTCGCAGCAGTTATTCCAATTTTCTTTCTCTCAGATCAAGTAGAGAAACAAATCACTGAGGAACGTAAGAAATCAAGTTTAGTTGATAATCTAAAAGGTTTACCAGGGAATTTTTACAAATTCCTAATCGTCTCAACTTTGTTTGGATTTGGTAATTTTACCATCTTATTATTCATCATTCATACTAAAACAATTTTATTAGGTGCAGATCCTAATGCATCTGAGTTTGTCCAACTCGCATTCCCAATTGTTACTTTCATTTGGTTTAATATTATCTACACAATCCTCTCCATACCGTTTGGATCTTGGTCAGATAAATATGGTAGAAAGAATATTTTTGCAGTGGGTTTAGGTCTATTTATATTCACATGCATAGGTTTTTCCCTGACGACTGATCCAATTATTCTTTTCCTATTATTCGGTGTATATGGAGCTTTTAATGCAGCGACTGATGGAATTCAGAAGGCCTTTGCAGTAGATCTTCTCCCTTCGGATCTCAAAGGTACGGGGATTGGATTACTTCAGACTTTAATGGGATTTGCGAGTATTTTTGGAGGGCTTATAGCAGGGTATCTTTACGATTTTGAAAGCTCTTTTGCCTTTTTGTATGGGGGAATACTAGCAGGAATTACTTTACTGGTCTTATTTGGAATGAATATTTCTATCATTCGTCCAAACGATCTTGAACAATGAAAATAAAAAATAGAGATGCTCCGACCGAGAGTTTCAGAGATAGAGTAAAAAACTACTATCTCATTTGAACTCGGGTCGTAGGGGTTATCCTGATATCTCATACATGAAGATATCATTGAGAGCCCTAAATGATGGACCAAGCTACACTATCGGAGCAGGTGTTTTAATTTTATGTAGTGCTGGGGGGGGGGTTTGAACCCCCGACTTCGGGATGTCCCATGTTAGCGCGTTTCGAATTAGCCCTTTGAAAGGTAATGTGAGAATCGCTCTCAGATTATGAGTCCCGCGCTATACCAGGCCTCGCCGCAATAATCAAGCTATTATTGCTTAAGCCACCCCAGCAAGCTGTAAATTATCATAAGCTATATTTATGTACCAACACATCCGAATTTACCACCAGAACCTAGTAGATTAAAAGATTGCGTTTGATAAGTTTGGGAAGGTACTAGTAATTTTAAAAATTAACGTTGTAACGATGCTTTAGTTAGGATTAGTTTGTTTGCCCCGATGGTGTAGCTTGGTCTAGCATTGATGGCTGTCAAAGACTTGTCAAGTCTGACAGTCAGCAGACCCCATCCGACTCGGGTTCAAAAAGTACAAACTATTTGTTTATACTTGAAAATCCCGATCGGGGCGCCAGTTCTTCATGGGCGCATAGCTCAGCCAGGTAGAGCGACAGGCTTTTAGTGGTTGTTTATTATTGACCAAAAGAAACCTGTTGGCCGGGGGTTCAACTCCCTCTGCGCCCGTTACTTCTCTTTTTAGAATAACAAATAAAAAAAAATACAAATTTTTCTTACCAGAATATTTGGTATTATTTTTATCTAGAATAAATAAAAGACTTTTAACCCATATTCGAGGTTAGTAAAGTGCATATTTTGGTTTTTATAAAGTCATTGACATACAATGGCTAAAAACGTCAAATTAGTACTGTTTAACAACTGCGAGAACGAAGGGTTATGTGTGAAAAGAAGGTTATAGAACAAAATTGGTATTCTTCTATCCATAGAATCTTCACTCATTCTAATTTTTTGGAAAATCGTTACCCCATCCGTCTTTTGGATCGAATTCGATATTTGATGAAATTTATTATTGTGCTTGGGAAAGAAAAGGAATCCTTCAGCATTTAAGCCTAGTATGCGCCCAAATCAATTTTAATTCTCTTGAATTGACATTTTAGAGAATTTACTACAATCCTTCAAAACCTGGGGGAAGCCCACCTGGTGCTCCTCCACGTCGGCCTCGCATTTTTCTCATGGCCTTAAATTGTTTTGTCATTTGATTAAATTGTTTCAATAGTTGTTTTACCTCTTGAGGAGAGGTACCTGAACCTCGGGCAATTCGCTGTATGCGCTTTCCTTTTATTATTCGAGCGTCATCCAGTTCTTCATCAGTCATTGAGCCACAGATTGCTAGAAATCGTTTCATGCCTTTTTGACTTTCTTCCTCCAAATTTGGCTGTTGACCCATCATACTACTAACTCCAGGAATTTTAGAAACTAATTTTCCTATTGAAGATTGCTTATTAGCGGTCTCCATTTGCTTTTGAAAATGTCTTAAGGTAATTTTTCCCTTTTTAAAGGCATCACGTATTTCTGCAGTATCTTCTTCATCAAAAGCTTCATTTACCTTAGTTACTAATCCTTCCAAATCCCCCATTCCAAGGAGTGATCCAACAAATCGTGTAGGATTGAATTCTTCAAGATCTTGGATTTTTTCACCATCACCATAGAAGCGGATCACTGCACCAGTAACTGATACGGCGGATACTGCCCCACCACCTTTTGCAGATCCATCCAATTTAGTTAAAATAATTGATCCTAAAGGTGTTGCACGATTAAAAGCGTCCGCTTGAGCTTGGGCTTGCTGACCAATGGTTGCATCAACAACTAAGACTATTTCAGTTGGGCTAGATACTTTAGCTATTGACTGCATCTCTTTTAGTAGGGATTTTTCCTCCTTATGGCGCCCTGTTGTGTCAATTAGGATAAGATTGATATTTTTCTTTCTCTCAAAATGCTTCAAGCCTTTTTTTATGACATTAGTGGCTTTTTTCTCTTTTTCATCACCATAAACTTCAACGTCTATTGGAGCCAAATACTGTTGAAGTTGCGCCAAAGCCCCAGGTCTGAATGTATCGCCACCTATTACTCCGATTTTAAATCCTCGTTTTTGAAAGTAATTGGCTAGTTTACCGATAGCTGTTGTTTTTCCAGATCCTTGGATTCCGATAAGCAACAGGATAGATTTTTCATTTGGATTTAAACGCAAAGGGTCATGTTTTCTTCCGAGAAGATTTGTTAATTCATCATAAATGACCTTCAATGTATAATCTCGTCGGCTTAAACCTAGAGGGATATTGTCCTTCAAAGCTTTATTACGCACTACATCACACATATTCAGAGCTAGATCTAAATTTACGTCTGCCCCCAGTAGTGCATTTTCTAGATCTTTCATTAACTCTTTTATTAATTTTTCATCAACAATTGGCGCGCCTCGAATCTTCATAATAGTTTTGCGCAAAGATGACCCTAGAGAATCAAGCAAGTTGTATACCTCTTTTTTTGTATGTTTATTACTTTCTCAAATATTTTTTTTGGTTCCATTTTTATGAACTCAAATGTCGATATCTAATTTAGAAAGATACGACCTATTTAATTTAGATGCCTCTTTCTACTGATAATGACTGCTCATGAGACAATTGTCAGAATATCACGATTGATCTGGATCACTCTTGATCGAGCATATAATTGAGAATTGTGATAGTTTGGGAACTTAGATATTCATCTGATCCCAAAGATACCTTTTTTAATTGAGAAAGAATTATTTCATACTCCGATGGGTATCCCAACTGGTCACCTATGATGAATGATTGATAAGTGGAGATTCTCTTATGATTAACCTCTCCATGGATGTCTAACATAACTGGTTCATATTTAGTAAGTAAATTTTCTAGATTTCCTGAATAGAAGCGAATTCCAGGATGTGGAAAACCTCGAAAAACGCGTTTTAAGATCCCTGCAATCGCTCGCTCGTCTGGATTAATACCATGAACATTCTCCCCAGTA
>DXJL01000108.1 GCA_019057635.1 Candidatus Heimdallarchaeota archaeon | reverse complement strand
TCGTAATAAAGTTATTATCTCTAAACCTGTTTCAAGATCTAAATTCCCAGTGGGCTCATCTGCTAGAATAATCGCTGGATCATTAACTAAAGATCTAGCAATAGCTACCCGTTGTTGCTGCCCTCCGCTGAGCTGAGCTGGTCGATGATTCATGCGATCACCTAATCCAACAAGCGCTAATACTTCTTTAACTTTTTGTTGACGAGATTCTCTTGGTTTTTTAGCAAAAATGGCTGGCATTTCTACGTTTTCAAAAGCAGTAAGATTTGGGATCAGGTTGAAAGTTTGGAAGATATATCCAATTTTTCTACATCGAAGCCACGCAAGTTCATATGCATCCAGTTTTGCGATATCAACTTCATCAATATACACTCGTCCTTTTGTAGGTTGGTCTAAACCACCGACACAGTTAAAAAATGTAGTTTTTCCGCTACCAGAAGGGCCCATTAAGCTCACGTATTCCCCGTGTTTGATTTGGACGGAAATCCCTTGTAAGGCTCTGACTTTTTCTTCTCCCATAAAATATGTCCTGTATATGTCTTCTACCTTTAGTGTATACTGATAACTCATAGATTCACACCCTATCTCCTTTAGATTTTCCTCAATGCCTCAGCAGGGTTTAATCTGGAAGCTCCATATACAGGTAAAATTGAAGCTAATACTACCAATATGCTGGATAATACTGTTCCCCCAATTATCAAAAAGCCAATAAATTCTGTTTGAGTATTTACAAAGGCCATTGTGGACTCATAGTTAAATTCTAAGAGAGTTAATCCGATTCCAATCAATACTCCTATTATTGATCCAAGAATCCCAGAAATAAAACCAATGAAAAGACTCTCAAATAAGAAAAGTTTAATAACATGACTTGGTAAGGTTCCAAGGGTCATGTATGTTCCTATTTCTCCACTCCGTTGCCCTACTTCCATAAACATTGAATTAGTGACACCTACAACACATAATATTAATCCAACTACTAATAGATAGCTCTGTTCTCGAGCAATATTAGATATTGGATCAAAATGATCTACCAACATTGAATAAACGATGAGAGTAATTATAAATGAGATTCCAAGGATAATACCTACACCATTTATTAATACTCGTCCTTTTCTTTGACGAATATTCTTCCATGCGTGCCTAAGCGCAGTATTTGTAGTGTATTGAGTTTTAGGTAACCCTAAGCGGTTTAGTTTAGTCATTGATGATATCCTCCTTGATATCTAATTGCGTGTCCAAATTCTCCATCTTCAGAGTTTCGTCAATGATTTGTCTCCAATTTATTTTTTCAGTTATTAGCTCTTTAAGATGAGACTTGAGAAGCATACTTGCCTTGTCTTCACCCAATCGCGTTGCATTCCAAGTAACATAAGGGGAGTAGAATCGTGTATGTTTTAATTCTGCTTGGTTATCTGTAATTTCAAACTTAATGAATCCCAACTCTCCTAAGTAGCAAACAGAATTTGGACAAAGGATATCAATTTCTCTCATTTCTTTTTTAAGATACAATATATTGTATTCAGAAGAGTCATTTAATTTGTGACCACAAGGACATTGTGCATTAGATTCTTCAGAACCCATTTCTAACCTTCCAAAGCGATGATAAATTTTTGGATTTATAAACGACTACTGAGTAGTGGTATTTTTTTCCCCTAATTATCATGATTGGACTTATTTCCTTAAGTGTTTGTCTTCTTAGATATATCAGTACTTGATATATTTCAATCTAACTCTAGAAAAAAGGTAAATAAAAATTATCCTACTATCTTTCCGATATTACCTTTTTTGGTTTTTCCTAGGATCCTAATAGGTTCAAATCGCATACTCGGTATTTTTGAATAATATCCTAATTCTATGTTTTCCCCAACTCCAGTAATAGCGTTGAACAGCTCATAAATATTTCCAAAAATAGTGATTTTTCCAACAGCTTGTGAACGTTTACCATTTTTTAGGCTAAATGCTTCTGTTGTGTTTATCTCGAAATTGCCAGTTACTACATCAAAAAAATTGATTGAAGCAATGCCACTGACCTGTACTCCTCGTGTTATACTCTCCTGTAATTTATCATCTGAGTGCTTAATTGCTTCGATTGTTATATTTGTTAGAATCTTTGAAGGTGAGATGCGGTGGATTGGACTCTCCATCATATTTGGGATTCCTCGCAAAGTGTTTCCTGAAGGTGATTGATCATGAATTCCAACCCCTTGTAAATCCCTGGGCCATTCTGTTGGTTTACCTTCTCTATATAATTGCAATGTCTTTGTCTGCACTCCCTCGTGATCAAATGGATGAGAACCTACCCGTGAGGGGTCGTTAGATTCTTCTCGTATGTCAATCAAGGGAGATATTTGTGGCATAGTAGTTGGAGAGGACGAATTTGCGAATTTTGAGAAAAGAGGGCGAAGCATTAGATCTCCAATCTGACACATAGCACGACTATTGAAGACAATAGGGAGAATTTGATTATCCCTAATTCTCTTTGGCTTGGTAAAATTAATTGATCCGT
>DXJL01000107.1 GCA_019057635.1 Candidatus Heimdallarchaeota archaeon | reverse complement strand
GAACAATATAAGTATTCTGCATCTGGTCTGGTCCGTACATAATCACATAGTATATCTAATGTTTGTTTACCGTATCCTTTCTTTTGGTGCTTATGATCAATCATCAACCTCCACAGAAAGTATCTATTGTTAAATTTTGCATCCTCACCAGTTTCTCCATTTATTGGATCTGCTAACATAATAAATCCTACTGGTTCATCACCATAATAAATCGCTCGGAACCAAGCATAGTCGCTATAATGAGCTTCAGCTATCGAAATTGAGTTCGGAGCAACATGTTTTTGCTCTGGAAACACTCTGAGTTTAATGATATCCCAAAAATTCTCTTTAGTTACTTCACGAAAGTGTAGATTTTCTGTGCTTTCAGACATACAGCTGTAAAGAATATCCTATTTCTAAATTTGATGAAAAAATGATTTGGGTCGCATTACAATTTAATTCGAATCATCACTTCATCACCAAGCATTTTACCTGTCTTCTCGAATCCACACTTCTTTAGATAGAAGTTTTCAGGACCAAATTCTCCGGGTTCATAACTGGAATATAGATATTCGGCATCAGGACGGATTCGAACATAATCACAGATTAGTTTTATTGCTTTTTTACCATACCCTTTGCCTTGCTGATTTTTATCTATCATAAAACGCCATAAAAAATACATATTATTTAGCTCTTCTTCTCCCGAGACTGGATCGGCTAGCATCATGAATCCCACGGGAGTATCTCCAAAACAGATACCGCGCATCGTTGCATACTTGCTAAAATGAGCAACTGCCATGGAGACCGAATTTGGGGCGACGAAAATTTTCTGGTTTTCAGCGACTTCAAGATTCATAAAATCGATGAAATTATCATTCGTTAATTCTCGTAATTGTACTTCCTCAGCAATTGCGTTCATATACAGATGAAAACAAAATCAAATTAAATCTTAACTAGAACTTAAAATAACTTAAAAAAGAAGGGTGGGATGAGTATTATCTCTTCTCATCATTCCGTTTATCACGAATCTGGTTCATGTGTTCAGCAGTAACAAGTATTATTTGATTCTTTTCTGCCCAATCAACACATCCCTTTAGAGCAACCTTAAGGAATACACGGGGAACTTTAACGAGTTTAGCACATGCTTCTTGGGTAAATTTGACATCAGTATCTAATCGATCGGCTGCATATTGAACGGTATCCACTTGTACAGCTTTAGATTCGGGAATTTTCTGTGCATATGGCTTGGAAAAACTTTGAAACCAGAAGTTTGTATTGTCTCTATACCCATAATCGATAGGAACTTTTGGGAAATTTTTCGGTTTTACACCTTCTACAATGGCTTTCTTGTACTCCGGTTTAATAAGTATATGGTCGATGCGCAAGATAAAGTGAGCGCCCATATTACTGGTTATTCCGTTAAAATTATTGTAATTCGTTATTACGTCATCATATCCTTCGGTTTGAATGCCTGTTTCTTGAATTTGTTTGTCTGCTCCTTCTAGATTGGATAACCAAGTGCATTCGAACACCTGAAAGGCTTCATTTATAATCTCCGGGAATTGCTCTCCGTGGTCGGTTAGTTCAGTAAGACTTTTCTGCATTGTGAAAATGGAATCTTTCATCTTGTCCGCGGTTTTCTCACCTGGAAATCCCAAGCGCACACATTCTTTCATATATTTGTTGTCGTCAGGTAAAAAGTTCAAATTGCACTTTCCGGTTCGTAGGATGTTCATTGCTGTGTTTGAATTATTTCTCACCAGTAATAGCATCGTATAGTGGTCTTTTCCGGCAATATAATAGGGAAATATGAGTGAATAGGGCCCCACATTGGTTTGTCCCGATTCAGCTAAAGTGCTAATAGCGACAACGGGCATTGGAAAAAAACTACTGGTTTGATAGAAATTATCCAATGGGGTAATTTCGTCGAAATGGTCAACGTTCATTCGTGACATAATGAAATTTCGTTATACAAAACATAAATAGACTAGTGCTTGTAAAATTTCTAAAAAGATTCCCAATCCAAATATTGTGCGAAAATTAAAAGATCTTTTAACTATTACAAACTAAATGATAAGTGAGACAATAATGAGCTATAATATTATCCCTAAACCAGCTCTTTCATCCATCAAAAATGGATCATTTGAGATTGGATCTAATATGCAGGTCTATTCTTCACCAGAGACAAATTATTTGCGTACAAGATTAGAGGAGTGGATTCTTCAATTATTTGGGTATGAAGTGATAGCTACAAACACAAAAAACATTATTGGGAGTATAAATTTACTACTAAATCCCGAAATATCGTCGGTGAATGAAGAAGGATACTTGTTGGAAATAACTGAATCTACCATATCAGTTCAAGGTAAGACTCATGCTGGACTTTTTTATGGAATCCAATCCCTCAAGCAAATACTGCTTGTTTCAAAAAACAATGGCATACAAGAGATTCCATGTGGTATAATTCGAGATACCCCCCGATTTTCTTGGAGAGGATTCATGCTTGATAGTGGAAGACATTTTCATACCGTGTCCACTATAAGGAAATTGCTAGACGTTATGGCGCTTCTGAAAATGAATGTATTTCATTGGCATCTAACAGAAGACCAAGGGTGGAGGATTGAAATCAAGAAATATCCGAAATTAACAGAAATTGGCTCCAAGAGGAAAGATTCTAATACATCTTCTTTCTTTGGGAAAAAATACACCGGGGTACCTCATGAAGGCTATTATACACAGGAAGAAGTCAAGGAAATTGTGCAATATGCTGCAGATCGTTTCATCAAAGTTATTCCTGAAATTGAACTCCCGGGACATTCCATTGCAGCAATTGCATCTTATCCCGAACTAGGATGCACAGGAAAACAAATTG
>DXJL01000011.1 GCA_019057635.1 Candidatus Heimdallarchaeota archaeon | reverse complement strand
GCACGTAAACGACTTGTACCACCTTTCGACCAAGCCCAACGTTGCACTTCACCCAAAATTTCTGCTACGAAAGTATTTTTTTCATCTGAATCTGTAATTTTGCGTAGGTCAAAAACAATTATGGGAGTTTTCTTCTCCTTAGTTGCTAAACCTATTAATTTATTAAAATCAAGTTCTACCCCTGGAACTGCTCGGACCATTAATGCATTAATGTTACGGGCCAATTCCTCACGTTTGGTACTAGATATAAATTTATCAACTGCAAGCGACCCCACTTTTTTAAAAGGAGGATCTTGGATTTTCTCTATTAAAAGATCCAACCCAACAACATTCTTTCTTTCATTTACCCATACGTGACGAATTATATTGTTTAGATATATAACACGATTATCAGTAGAGGACGATGTACCTATCCCAACACGAGATAACAACAATTGAATTTTCAGATCTAAGGCACTTAACACCGCATCAGGTGATTCTTCCATCATTTTATTATAGTTCTTGGGCTTTTCAAAATGAGGTGTAAGAGAAATTTGGACGCCGGCGGCATTTTTAGGAGTAATTAACACTGTAGCAACTTTATCTGAATATTCAGCTTCCGCAGAAAGGTAATCATCACCAAAAGATTCTTCGAGTTTCTCTTCATATAATTTAACCCAATTTTCTGCAATATCTTCAGGATCTCCTCCACCACGATCTTCAGCTTCGACTTTGGCATGAATAAATAGTCTATCTTTGGAAAAATCCCCAAAACCTATTCCTAATGCCCCAATATCTCCTTTAGGATCAATTGCAATTACTGGAATATTGGATCGAATAGCTTCTTCAACTATTGACTTGCAAACAACAGTTTTCCCAGAACCACTTGCTCCTAACACTGCCACATGCGTCAAAAAAGCTGTAGAGGGTAATTCAAATCTTTCGCCATCGTCTAATCGTCCAAGAAAAAATTTAGGATCAGCCATTTTCTTTCCCTGTGTTTGATACTTTGAAAATGAATTAAATTAATAAATGAATCCCTTAGATCACGGAATAAATCATATTGTTCTATCATGAAAATACTTCTTTTTGCATTTTAACTAGATTTTTACGAATAGAATCTTTCATTAAAACAAATAATATTCATAATACATATAATTTAAGATAACTTTGGACGCATTCTTAGCTTCCCTAGGACTCTATCGAACGAAAAATGCTTTGACTCATCTCAAATGTCGTATGGATAGAGAGATAACGATCTACAAAGCAAGATTATATATTAGACAATTATAAGGAGACGCGTATTCGTGGTAAATGTTGGTATTTTAGGTGACATGAATTGCGGGAAAACATCAGTATTTGTACGATTTATGAACTCATTGGCCGCCACTAATGAGAAAATTATTTCTGGTTCCCCAGGAGGTCCAGAGATGTACACCACTCAAACTGTAGATTTCATAAGATTTACCCACAGGGGATTTATTCATGTTTTATACGGCACAGGCGGTCACACTACTCCTATTACTGATTACTACCGTGTTTATGTCTTAAGAAACGCTAACCGCTTTTTGTGCATGTTCGATTTGTCCATAGACCTTGATAGACAACTTAAATTCTACGAGAACCTCCAAATTCCTACCAAACAAGTCACTATCTTTCTTAATAAATTTGATTTAGCAAACGATAACTATGATGAATATAAAGAGAAGATTGAGGATTTTTTCATTAATACACAAAAAAAACTAATCAAGTATATCCTTCCTACAGTTGCTATCAAAGTTGAAGATGGTCAATTCCAAAAGGAAACCCAGAACTGTTTAACAGGTATCTTGGATCTGTGTGAATTTGATAAAGATTCTTCTGCATTTGATGTTTGGGATGGTCAAGGTCAATGAAATTAATAAAAGGTTACCAAAATGGAATCTGCTGATCCATTTACCCAACTTGTCGATACTCTTGCAGTAATTGAACACGAAAACCGCATTCTGTGCCTCATGTCTGTATACTTAGGACAAAAGGCAGATCGTAATACCATCCAAGGAATAACGGATATTTTATCATGTCTTCTTGGAAAACACGAAGAATTCACCACTGCAAAAACTAGAGGATTGATTACTTCCCTAGTAAATGGGGGTATTCTTGAAAGAGAACGTGAGAAGGTAATCAGCTCTACAAAAGTTTCTTTCCATTCAATTAGTCCTTTAGGCTACATTGTGTTAACTTATGTACTTTTAATGTATATTGTTAAAATTGATCCTGCTTCAATCCATTGGGATACTAGCCGATTCCAAGACTATGCTGATTCTGAAGATAAGATGATTTTGTACACCATTGATACGTTACTCACTCAAGATGCTACTCTGAAGCGTGTTTTGACCTCATTAAGAACGGGAAAAGAACCACGTAAAATAAAACTTTCAAAACCATTTATCATCCCAATGGTCAAGGTTTTTACTGGTAAAACTGGGAATACTGCCTTTAAAATCTTTGAAGAATTGATTTGGGATTACTTACACTATAATACTGGTTTAAATAAATCTACAATAGAAAATACAACAGAAATTTCAACTCCTATTAGCAGTTCACTAAACAAGCTGTCAGGTTTCTTGATGGTAGAAGAAAATTGGGGAAAAGAAAAACGATTTCGACTGTCAATTCAAGGAATTTTTCTTTTACCTATTTTTGCATTACTAATTAAACACTTTTCTGTTGATAAATCGTTGTTTCCATCATTAAAATTATCACGATTAAAAAAAGATGAAAATTTTTGGATTTCTTTGACTAAATTAGGGCAGACATTCTTTAAAACTGTCTACAGAATTTCTTAGGGATTTTTTTTAAGATCCACTTTAATATTTTCATAATTCAGCTCAACACAGAAATTTTCTTTATAGTTAGGGAAAATTAAAAAGATAATGATTCGGAGAGTCCCTCTGAATCTTCTGAGGTATTTCTGTTGTTGAAGGTATTTGATGAGGAGGATAATCTATACTCCCTACCACTTGTAGACGTCCACACTCATATAGGACGGGTAAAAATAGCAACAACGAAGGGCGCCTCACAGCGTATCAATCAACCTCAGGACATAACAAATTTATACCAGAAATTGCAGTATGAGATTGTCTCTCGTATTAAACAGAGCGAAGACAGCTATTATATACATATTCCTGATGTCGAAACTTGCGCAGAGCCCCTCTTTCCATTTGTTAAATCAGTACTTTCTTCCCAATCTAGTAAAACAAGAGGTTGGCTAGTTGACAGAGTAGTTACATTCCCGTTTAATGATATTTTTCACCTGAAAACTCAACCAAAATTTGTTAAAAGCAATCGTTATGTTCGTCATCAGGTTAATACATTTGATAATACATTTCGATTTGCTCCTTTTTGTCGTGTAGATCCGACTGATTCAGGGGCAGTAAAGGAAGTTCAAGAGTCTATCAACCTCGGAATGTGTGGATTAAAGTTACATCCACTTTCTCAAGGATGGGTAGATAAGATTAATTCTCCAGAAACAAATGATATTTTACAAACTGCTGGAAATCTTAATATTCCAGTAATTTTTGATGTACCCAATAAAGGAGTAGCTCTCGATATTACAACTATAACTCAGAAAGCTCGTCAAGGGGCAGATAATCCTGTTAATGTCATACTTGGTCATACAGGATTCGATTACTCTTCTCCTGAAATTTTTGAGTGTTTATCACAAGATGGTATGTATGCTGAAACATCTGGAATGCGTGGGAAGGATGTTGGAATCTTCTTTAACCATGTAATGGAAGTTCCTAAATGGGATGATAAACTCCTATTTGGTTCAGACCATAATTATTTTAGTGTACTCCAGGCAACGGATTTAATAGCATACTTATTTTCAAAAGAATTCCACAAAATGGTATTTGAGATAGATGAAAACAAAAATCCCATGAATATTGCATTTAAAATCTTGGGGGCCAATGCACTTGCACTAATCCCTGTTGCATGGAACCAAACTCCCTGCAATAATTCTAAATTCAAATATAAAGTTACTAAGGATATCTTTCTGCAATTTCTCAAAGAATTCATGACGAAAGAAGGGAATTATGCAAGAATCGATCTGGCTTATGACCACTCGAAAAAACAGGTAGTTCAAGTACTTTCAATAGGAGGAACAAACTCAAAAATTTCTTTTATAATCTTTGAAACAACCAATCTACAAGAAGTATTTTTGCAATCTGTCCATCAATCCATTCAGAAAGTTAATTTCAGTGAAAATACTATTCATCCACTACTTTCAACCCAAAAATCATTGAGAAAAGCAAAAAAACTTTCGCTGGAAAAGCTGCATGCTGAATTGAGGCGTGAATCGTCGCAAGAGTGAAAACAATGAACCTAAAAGACTACGTATTGAAAACACCTCTATTTTTCTCACATGGGATAGAAGTAGAAAATCACCTTGTTGACGTGACTACTGGAGAGGTACTAGTAGGAAATGATTTGCTAAGTACGTGGGAGGAAATGTTTTCTGGTGCAGTAAAGTACTTAGAACGTCTAAAAAAAGCAAAACATACTCCCAAGACAATTGCTAAGAAAATTGTAAAAATTGAAGTTACCGAAGAAATAAAACGAGAAAAACGACTTAATTTCATTTTTGTACATTATCGCTTGGGTAAACAAACCGTACGAGTCAATGTATTCGGGCCCGATCCAAATATATCCCAGATAACTTGGTTACTGGAATTAGTGACCCCGCCATGTGAATATCTGGAGGAAATTGCCTTTTGGATTGATTCTTTGTATGCCGCAGCAGTTTATGGATTATCAAAGGTAAAAGGTAAGTGTGCGTTATTACCAATGGGATTAAACCCGATGGAAAAAAGAGTACGAAGTGGACTCACATGTGGAGAACACCATCATATAGGAATTCCATCTTTTATTCGAGCACCTGTATATAACATGCTCCGTAACTACATTCCCCACTTAATAGCATTAAGCTCCACTTCACCGTTTTTGAATCAAAGTACAAGTAGTAAAGTTATTATTAAAGAAAAAAATGATAAAAAACAAGTAATAAGTCGTGGTACTCATTCATATCGACTGGCTAACAATACAGGTCAAATGGGGCCCAATATACCTCAATATTTACCCATTATAGAGGATATGACTTCACGAGAAGATTTTGCACGATTAATAAAGAAAGTACCCCCCGAAGACCGCATGATAGATCTTTTTCCCTACACAGATTATTCAACTATAGAGCTTAGGTTCTTTGATGCACAACCTTGGAAAGAAAATCGCTTAGCTATGGTATTACTTATACAGGCATTGGCCCAAAAAACAAAAACACTGATAAAACAAAAGAACCCAGTTCCCACAGTATCATCTCAGAGTTTGTATAAAAATCGTCGAAAAGCTATTCAATTTGGTTTACTTGCTCAATTTACCAGAGATGAGACCTTAACAGGGGAGTTTGCATGGTTCTACAATTATGATATTGAAAAAAGAGTTAAAGCATCTAAATTAATGCATTCAGTTTTAGCTTTACTAATCTACATCGAAGATGAGTTACTTGAATTTAACTCAAACTACATCGACCAAGTCCTCTTACCTGTGTTAGGGTCAAAAAAATTTGCCCCGCCATTTTCGGTATGCGAATACCTTTTCAAACTCTATGCAGAAAAGAATCAAAAAGTACCTGAGTTTCTTAATGAACTATATTATAGCGAAAAACTTATTTATCCGCCCCAAGTGGCAGGTGATTTTTCATCCTTTCTTGTTGAGAATCCTCCTGATTCCTTTTTGGAGGTAAATGAACAACAACAGAATTTAACCCAGCTCCTACAACAAGATATTGCAACTCGGGAAGTTTTCAAGAGCAGATCTGAATTAAAACCAAAAAAGCAGAAGAAAAAGAAACCTGTGGTAGCTAAAGAGAAAGTCATCAAAGATAAAACGAAAAAAATTCCTGCTACCACTCCTGAAAAACCTCTAACAAAGAAAAAAGCGCCGATTAAAAAGCAGCGGCCTCCTGAAACCCCAAAACCGAAAAAAATGGTTGAGGCAAAAACTCCAAAACAAAGAGAGAAAAAGAAACCAACTCCCGAAACAAAACCTATAGCAAAACGAGAACCTACTCAAGTAATCTCAGCTTTCGATGAAAACGAGGATCTAGAAATATATTCCCCCATGATTGAGATTGAACCAAAATATCAGAAAATTAGTTCCAAAATCGCAAATATCATGCGTACCCGTCGTCAAGAAATCGAAGCTAAGCGGGTTGTGTTTTTCCGAGAACATCTTAAAGAGGAAGAGTCCGATTTCAAGCCATTTCCCAAAAAACAAACTGCTGTTTTTCCAGCTCTAATTTCTGGGCCCGAACTGTTCGGGTATATCGTACTCTCTTTTAGTGACATTAAAAAGGTCATGTACCAATTTCGGAATAACCCTATAACCTTGAAGTTTTATGATAATCAAACAAACAATATAATTAGTACACTAAGGACGTTTTTGGATATATCTCGAATTGAAAAGCACCAAACGGTACGAATTCCTTGTTCTATTGACTTAGGGGAAATATACGGAAAACTAAGAATTCGAGTGGAAGCAATTACTTCAACAAATCATAGATTACTACCTAAGAAATTTTCCTTTGCAGTGGAACGAAAAGACAAAATTAGTATTTCACCCAAAGAATTCTATATCACTAGTAATTTTGGAACTGTTGAGTGTGTGTACAAAGCAACTAACGACTCTAAGAAAGAAGAAAGAGGAGAACTAACGTTACTATTAGCAACACAGTCATCGTCAACACCTATTGTAATTTATGAAGAAAAATTTAATCTAAAACCTCTTGCATCTTTTGAATTAGCTCGAAGCCTAGATTTATCTATAGATTATCAGCATAGCTCCTTTTATATTCTCGCTCGTGTCACAATGGGTCTTCTAAAGAAAAATCGATCTTTCAAAAGTATTCATGTCCCCGTTCTACGCGAAGTTGTTGTTGATTGGTCATTCGTAACACGACCTGGGTCAAAAAATGACTTATGGCAAGGAGTAGAACCAAAAACACATTACGCAGTTGATTTTGTTTTTCATTTCCTTAGATCTTTGCCTCCTGTTGCCATCTCAATTTATGTCAACACATTTCCCCAAGGAGAAACTAAGAAATTAACGTCTTTACGCTTAAAGAGGTACATAGATAAAGGTGATGAGTTTATTGCGCCAACCATCAAATTTAAAACTCCTAAAAAATGTGGATACTTAATCTTTGATGTTCAAATTCGTACAGATAAGGGCATTCTCCCCATGCACCTAATATCCGAACCAATTGGAGTATATAGTCTAATAACAAAAACTACTTTTGAAAAGAGGCGTGACTTGGATCTTTAAACATAGATATCTAACATTCTTTTATCTCAAAGGATGTAATTTTTAAAGGGGTCAATACTGTTGTCGGATAGATTGACAGATATGGCCATTTAGAGACAAATAGGAAAAGATGACATCACGGAAAGAAGAGAAATAGAAGGCAGGATATCTTAGGAGAAGGGGGTGGAGATTAAAATACATGATTAACAGAGTGTTCAACCGATCTCATGAGATTATACATAAAATGACGCACTACGTGACTTCTTGATATTAGAATAACGGGAAACAAGCAAATTTGTTGTAGATTACAGGGCTTAGTAGGTTTATAAGAAGAAAAACTGCTAATCAATCAGGAAAGTCATGGGTCTTTCCTGTCGCCGAGAGTTCTGCGGAGACCTTAAACGCCTGTGGAGAGGCGGTAAGACCGGTATTAATGCCGGCTCGCGTCGCTGAATCAGGAAGAATAGCTCCAAAGATAGTTGAGAATAGTTTTTCCCAATTATTCCTAGCTGTCCTATTTGGGTAAGTCTTTCAGAACGGAATAACAATCTAGACTGAAATAATAAAGAATAAACTTGGCGTTCATACAAGGAGACAATAAGATGACCAGAATACCGTTGAATGTTGTAAATGTGGGTAATATTGAAGGACGAGCGTACCTCCACACCCAAGATATAGAAAAACTGGCTATAAATGAATTTGATTATGTTAAAATGGTAACAGAATGGGAAGATTGGGGTGCGGTTCAAATTCTTTCTTCAGATGAAGTGGAACAGGGAACTATTGCTGTAGATGCTAGTGTACTATCATCAGCAAATATTTCAGATGGTGATGCTGTGGAAGTAGAACCTATTAATAATGCTGCAGCAGGTATCAAATCAATTAAATTGGGGATAGAACCTCTTGCTGGTCAAGAAGTTGAAGAAACCATTTTGTGGATTGCTACAGAATTCGAACAGCTTTCTACTCTTCTCAAAAATCGACCTGTGTTCAACAATCTTCAAATTGCCTGGGAAGATTGTCCAATTGGCAATATTATGGTGCGTTTCCTTGGAGCTGATCCTCCAATTCCAGATGGCAATATAGGAATTGTAGATCCAACAGGTCGTGAAGTGGAGATAAACATAATTCCATTTACCGAAATGAGTTTCAACGCAGTATTAGTTCTTGATGTATCAGGGAGTATGTCTAAAAAGGATATGAAAGTCAAAAATATTAGTGGTGCATTGGAAGGATTAAAAAAGGGGTTAGATGAGTCAGATGAACTTAACTTGTTCATTGAAAAATTCCAAGATGGTAAAAAAGTGTCTAGGGTCGATGCAGCTGCTATGGCTATTATGTTGTTTATGTCACTAAAAATTGCCAAAGGGTGGGGAGAACAAATTCAGTTACTGACATTCTCTGGCGAAGTAGAGAGATATTCACTAGGAGAAGCAAATGTCATTTCTTGTGTTGGTGAGACAAAAAAAGCAGGAATCGAAAGTATTATTGATCATGTTGTCCAAAAGACCTCAGAAAGTACTGGTTTAACATTTCTGAGTGGGGCGTTAGATCAAGCATACAAAAGTATTGACAGTTTTGACGAAAACCCTACAATCCAGAAGAAAAATCCAACCATGATTATTGTTCTCACTGATGGAAATCCGAACAAAGGAAATGGACTTGGAGTAAACCCCATTCCAATCGTGAAGCAGCATGTGGAGCAACATCCCGAAGTAGTCCTCTATGCGATCGGATTAGGAGAAGCAGATCGATTAATGCTGCGAAAAATTGGTGAAATGGGTCGGGGTGGTTCATTGATGGCAGATGATTTGGAAACTTTGATTGATTTCTATGATTCATTGGCTCAAAACTTCCAGATGGTCGTTAAAATGAAGAAAGAATCAGAGGAATAATCCAAACTTCATCCTCTGTAACTTTATATTTGATTCTTACCTTCTATATCCCTTAAAACTACCTTTAAATTGTTTTTAATTATGGTGACCGCTTATCAAGGTATACCTCCATTATGATAAGTTAGAAATCATCCTAAATCCAAAAAAGGTCTCCTGAAAAAAGACTAAATATTTATACTTAGATGAAGAGTGCATAGTTCCCATTATGCAAAAGGGGATATCTTGGGAACTAGATCTAAGGTGAACATATGCCAGAATACAAAGTTGTAACTTCTAAAATTGACCCAAAAGATGCCGTGATTGTTTCCGCGGAGAATAATCAACATATCGTTACACAAGCGAAATTTGCTTTATCCTTCAAAGGAAAAGAGGCAAAAGTCGGACAAGTATTCAAATTTAAATGTCTTTTAGAAGAAAACCAAATAGGACTAACCCAGGTCATGATGAATAAACTAGGAGTTACAGAAGGAGAGATGGTGACACTTCAATCAGTGGGCAGGACTATCTCTAAGAGTTTCTCCTTGATTAAGCAACGAATAACCCAACCTGGAAAAATATTCACTAAAAATGAAATAGACCAGATTGTCAGCGACATCACACTTGATAACATGACCCCGCTTGAGGAGTCTGTATTTCTAACCTCTCAAATGCTTCAAGAGTGGAGTATTGGAGAGGTTGAATGTCTAACTAAGGCAAGAGCCCGTTCTGGAGAGACAATCAACTGGGGTGAAACTGTAATCTTTGATAAGCATTCTCTCGGTGGGGTTCCTGGTAATAAGGTAACTCTTCTAGTTGTTCCTATCATTGCTGCTGTAGGATTAACAATTCCGAAAACATCCTCACGTGCTATCACCAGCCCTTCTGGTACGGCAGATACTATGGAAGCTCTAGGGTGTGACATTGAATTCACCATCGATGAGATGGTAGACATAGCTCAAAACATTGGTGGATTAATTGCATGGACAGGTGGTTTGAATATTGTTCCAGCCGATGAAAAGATTATCCGTGATGTTCAGTATCCGCTGGGTATCGATCCTGAACCAATGATGATGGCTTCTGTCATTTCCAAGAAAATCGCAATGGGAGTCAAGTTCCTTGTCTTAGACATTCCATGCGGTTATGGGACTAAAGTGGCTAATTTAGATACTGGCAAGCGTCTTGCTCATCGCTTTTCTGAATTAGGTCGTCTAGTCGGGATTCGTATCGAAAGTGGTATAACCTACGGAAGCTCACCTGTTGGCAATGCTATTGGCCCTGCATTAGAGGCTAGAGAGGCCCTGACAAGTTTAAAAAACTCTTTAGAAGCTCCTCATTCTTTAGTTGGAAAGAGTACCTCCTTAGCGGGTATTCTACTTGAGATGGCTGGGAAAACGATTCCTGGTACAGGTCAAGAAATGGCGTATGAGATTTTAAATTCGGGTAAAGCGTATAAGAAGTTCCAACAAATCTTAGAGGCTCAGAACGCTGATCCAGACTTGAAACCTGCAGATATAGAAGTTGGATCTGCTACCTATGAATATTTGGCACCTCAAAGTGGTTATGTCGTTGAAATTGATAACAAAGTCATCGTCCGAGCTGCACGTGCTGCAGGCGCACCAATGGATAAACGAGCAGGAATATATTTTCATAAGAAGAAGGATTCTGTTAAACGGGGTGAAATTTTGTTTACATTATATTCATCTAATGAGAAAAAGCTAGCAGCAGCAGAAGCTGAATTAGTAAAAGGTGATTTACCAGTTACTATTGAAGGAATGCTTCTCGCACGTGAATGACGAATTTTGAGATAATGAAACCGTCAACTAATCTTCCCCTTGGCATATTAATTCAATTTGTTGCGTATTGCAACTCGATCAGGGAACCAGTTGTTCTTATCGTTGAAGGAAAACGAGATATTGAAGCATTAGAAGCCATTGGAATCACGCTAATTAACGGAAAAATTTTGGCTAGAAAGGGTTTGTCTCTGAGCAAACTTGCAGATCAAATTTATCCTGTTTCAATAATCATACTTCTTCTGGACTTTGATAAGGAGGGGAAGCATATGCGAAGTGATTTGAAGAAGGAACTCCAAAAACGTAAAGGTCACGGACTTATTGATCCTTACCCTAGACAATTATTGTATAAATTTTTCCGTGCAGCAAGAATCAATGAAATTGAAGAGGTAAAACAGTTTAGTTCAATTATTCCAAAAATAGAAGATACATTTAAGAATACGAATACTTACCATTCCAAATGAAAAATAGATATCTACCTCTCCTTTTGTCCACTTAATTTCGGAGTTTACCTTGATGGAGAAAATGTGGGATAACTCACGTTTATTAGACGAACAATTGTTTCTCCCCAAGCGCACCACAATTGCCAGTTTTCCTGGAGGTAAAAGTGATAAGAAAAAACATCTCCCACTTTATTTGTCCATTCCTAAACATATAGAATATTTTGTTGAACCATTTGCTGGCTTAGCCAATGTTTTCATTGCCTTATCTCCCCAAATTTCACAAGTATGGTTAAATGATAAAGATCCAGAAATATTTTCATTGTTAAGCTGTATGCAGGATTCAACTTTACTACAACTACTCATAGAATCCATAAAATCGTTAGAGCCAGTCACAAGGGATGATTACTATCACTGGAAACAATTTAATCCCTCCAAAACATTGGATCGTGCAATAAGAAGATTGGTAATTCTCAATTGCTCTCCGAATGGTGCTGGAGGTGGATATAGTCATGAGAAAGCCCATCGAAAATGGTATCAGAATAAACCAAAAATGTGGCGTTTTATCCATCAGATATTTGAAAACAAAAAGGTGCGAATCACTAATTTTGATTATAAAAAGATAATAGTTTCGCTCTCTCCAGATGATGACTTAATAGATTATTTCCTTTATTTAGACCCCCCATATCATGATGTTGCTCAAAAAGGCTCATTGTACGGGAAAAAATATAATCAAATTGATATTGATAAATTGAAAGATCTCCTAACTTCTCTACCAATTCACTGGCTCTTATCAAATCGTGATACGCCTCTTATCAGGGAAATTTTCAGTCAGTTCTACATATTAGGCTATAATACCTATAATGATATGAACAATACCCAGAAAGGTAATCCTGAGCTCCTTATTAGTAACCATCCCTTATTCTAGGGTTGAGTATCATATCAGACAAGCATCTTATGTGATAAGGAAATGCAGTTCATACTATATTACCCAAAGATAATATTGAAGATATTGCGTGTAAAAATATTCTCATCACTGGTGCTGACCCTATTGGTCTCATGGCCATCCCAGAAGTAAAAATGCTTGGGGCAGGACAAGTGTTCGTTACAGCTGGTGGAAATAATTTACTGAGGTTAGAAACTGCAAAAAAGCTAGGTGCAGATATGGTTTTTAATACCCGAGGGGAAGGGGAGAAAATTCCTAAAATTATTAAAGATGCAACAGATGAAGTAGGAGTTAATGTTCTTCTTGAAATGGCAGGGAATATTTATGCTCTCAAACACGGTTTAGAATCATTAACGTATGGTGGTCGTGTTTCTCTACTAGGGGTCAATACTGTTGTCGGATAGATTGACAGATATGGACATTTAAGGACAAGATGACATTAGGGAAAGAAGAGAAATAGAAGGCAGGATATCTTAGAGGAAGGGGTAGAGATTAAAATTCATGATTAACAGAGTGTTCAACCGATCTCATGCGATTATACCTAAAATGACGCGATCTGTAACTTCTTGATATTAGAATAACGGGAAACAAGCAAATTTGTTTATGATTACAGGGCTAGTAGGTTTATAAGAAGAAAAGCTGCTAATCAAGCAGAAAAGTCATGTGTATTTCCCGTCGCCGAGAGTTCTGCGGAGACTTTAAACGCCTGTGGAGAGGCGGTAAGACCAGCATTAATGCCGGCTCGCGTCGCTGAATCAGGAAGAACAGCTCCAAAGATAGTTAAGAATAATTTTTCCAAATTATTCCTAGCTGTCCTATTTGGGTAAGTCTTTCAGAACGGTTCTTTCCAGGATCAATTGAATTTGATATTAATTCATTGATGATTAGTAAGGGAACATCAGTTTTTGGAATTGCTGGCCGACGTAAATTTCAAACTTAGCAAGTAATGAAAGGGCTCTTAAAGTCAAAAAACTTGCAGGATAAGCTTAAAAATAATATTATCACGCATCGTGTAAATATGATTGATTGGGAAAAAGGGATGACTGAAATCCATGAGAAACGGGAAATTAAAGTTGTAATGGATTCATTTAATTAGGTTAATTTTGTTTTCCTTACTATTTACTACTCTTTTCCTTCTCTTCGTGGTTCTCTCCTCTATATTTTTAGATGAATGGGATAAGAAATCAAATAACCATTGAAGTATACAAACTGATTAAGGCCTGAAGGGATTTTTTATGAAGAATATACTTGTTACTGGTGCTGCTGGTCAAATAGGTACTGAATTAGTGACGGCTCTACGTCAACACTATGGGAAAGATGCTGTAGTTATTGCTACAGGTCGACGGACACAACTTCCAGCTTATATTAAGAACAATGGCCCATTTTGTTACCTGAATGTTTTGGATCGTAATCATTTAGAAAAAACTGCTTTTGAGAATAATGTTGACACGATTTATCATATGGCATCCATCTTAAGTGCCGTTGGGGAACATAAACCACAGTCAACCTGGGATATTAACATGAATGGGTTATACAATGTCTTAGAGGTAGCTCGTACATACGATATTAGCGTTATGTGGCCATCATCGATTGCAGTATTTGGACCGGATACCCCGAAGGTGAATACACCTAATGACACGATTTTACGGCCAACTACTATTTATGGGGTCACTAAAGTCGCAGGAGAACTACTTGCTGATTATTACCATCATAAATATGGGGTAGATGTTCGCTCTGTCAGATATCCTGGTATTATTAGCAGTGAGACACCTCCAGGTGGAGGAACCACAGATTATGCTGTAGCTATTTATTATGATGCAGTACAACAAGGATCATACATGTGTTTTGTTCGGGAAGATACTGTTTTACCTATGATGTACATGCCAGATGCCATAAAAGGATTGATTGATTTAGCTGAAGCTGATAACGCCAAGTTAAAGCACAGAATATTTAATATTGGCTCTATGAGTTTTAGTGCAGGAATCCTTGCTCAATCTATCAAAGAAATCATTCCAGACTTTACCATTGATTATAAACCCGACTTTCGGCAAGCAATTGCGGATTCTTGGCCTCAGTCAGTTGATGACTCAGTTGCACGGGCAGAATGGAATTGGGATCCCGAGTATGATCTAGCTAAAATGACGAAAGAAATGATAGAAAAGTTACGAGCAAAATTAACCAAGGATACAGGATTCTAACGACCAAATATTCGTTCTTTCCAGCCCTTTTTCTTGAAGTGTTTATGCCACTGTCGCAATATTTCATCTGCACAATCATATGGACCAGTAAGAGCATAAAATTCAATGCCTACATTAATTGCGACCTTATGTAAGTATTGACGATCGATTTGAGCCTCAGAAATATGGATTGTTTTTATTCTTGTGATAGCTTGGTAGAATATCAGCTCGTACCCGTCCTCTATTCTTTTCATTTCACAAAAATAGTTTCGACTAGAAGGTAATTGGAAGCGTATTTTCTCGGTGGATACCAAATAAATCCCAAATAACCATTATTCTATATCATTTTTATATCATTTTCTTTTATATGATTCAAATAAGAAATTTCAACAACCAGAACGTTATTTTTTTATCTATATTGTTAACTTGGGAAAAAAAAGAGGAAGAGGTGTTGGAAACAACATTTTATGTTGTTTTGTTCTTCTTTTCTTCCATTAATGGGTATTTCCGAAACATATAGGCCCCGAGAAGAAGTATAACTCCAGCTACGGGCCCAACTAAAAGCAACCCAGCTGGCCCAGTGTTTAATAGACCAGATTCTGTTGTAATTGCATCAGAGAAATATTCTCTTCCGAAAAGTGTAAGTAAAATTCCAAGAATGAGATCCCCTGCAGCAGCAAAAAACCAGTCTACTACACCTTGTGCGGCAAAATACATTGATTCTCTTCTTTGACCAGTGTGTTTTTCATCGAAATCAATGACATCAGAGAAGACAGAATAGCCTAGCACCATAACACCACCAACCGGAATACCAACTATCATAATTGTCAGAATAGTCTGAAGTAATGCAAAATTTTTCCATTCGGAGCTAGTTACAGCTTGAATTGTGTCATCAGCACTCACTGTAAAAGACACGGAATTTTCTGGAGTAATAAATGGAACCTGACCGATAAAAATAATTAACCAAGCCAATATACCGAAAGACAAACAGCAATAGTAATACAATCTGGCTTTACCGACCCGTTTTGAAAGTTTGGTGATAAATGGAATGGATATTATTGCAGATACAACAAATATCCCTGAAATCAAAGATACCATCAAATCATCGGGGGAGAGACCAATATAATCTTGAGCAATCATCGGAAGCGAGGCAAGGAGCATAGATTCAGCTAGCATGAGGGCGCTGACAGTGGCCAAATAGCTAGGAAAAAAGGTTTTATTTTTGAATGTCTCTTTAAAGGATTTTATCATACCAAATTGGGTTACTGGCACATTAGGATTCTCTTTTACACCGAAAAATACTACTACCATGCCAATGAATGTTAGGAACGCAACTGGCAGTGTAGCATAAAATGCGGTTATTTTTGACTCTCCAAAAGATCCAACAAATAAACCTCGTAAAATTGGGAAACTTATTACTCCAATTATTGTCCCGAGTAAAACAAATAAGGTACGATATGAATTATAAATAGTACGTTGATGTTCCTCTGGTGCTATTTCGGGAAGAAGGGCAAGGTACGGATTTACAACCGCTGCATTAGTCCATCGAAATCCCCCATATGCGAGAAGAAGCCACAAAAGTATGAGGTATGTTTCATCAAATGGACAGGCAAATGTTAATACGAAAAAGAACACCCAGATGGGAGTAAGCAAAAAAAATGGTCTTCTTCTACCAAATCTTGTTCTTATATTATCGGAAAATCGAGCGACAGGCACGTTAATTAAGCCCTCACTAAGCTTTGCAGAAAAAGTTACCATGGTTACAAATAATGCATCAAAGTTGGAAGGTTCTACAAGCACTTCTTTTAAATAGAAAGCAAT
>DXJL01000106.1 GCA_019057635.1 Candidatus Heimdallarchaeota archaeon | reverse complement strand
TTCCGTTTTCTTTAATTTTAAGGTCTTTATTCATGCTAGGAAGTAGTGTATAATGATCCCATGTAGAAATAATATTACTAAGAGATTCATCTAATGAAAGAAAATTAAATACCATCCCATCATCATTTACATTCCCAATTAGTTCTATTTCAACATAATAATTATGACCATGTAATCCTTCGGTAAAATCCTCGGTCAACAATAAGTGAGAAGCCGAAAAATGATGGGAAAATTTATGCAATCCTATTGATGTTTTATTTAGTTCAGACGGCAACAATCATCGCGTCTATTTTGATTATTCGTTCCCGTACCAGTCTCCACCACGCATATCTAGGAATGCGGAGATAGCTGCAGTGGTTCCTTCTCCAACCGCCACCGAAATCTGCCCCTGGCCTGGAGTAATATCACCACAAGCGTAAACTCGTGGAATATTTGTACGTTGGTTCGAATCCACCTCTATTAATCCATCAACGGTTAATTTTACTCCGATCTTTTTTGCTAACTCATTATTTGGTAAAATTCCAATAGCTACAAATACAGCTTTGATTCGTAATTGTTGCTCTTCCCCAGTTTTCACATTCTTTATTGTAACTTTCTTTACTCCTGCCATCTCATCCCCACTAATTTCTATTACTACTGAATCCCAGATCATTTTTACGTTAGAATTTTCTAATATTTGCTTCTGGAGGGATTCCTCTGCTCGTAATTGATCCCGACGATGAATTAGCGAAACTTCTCGAACAACTTTGTCAAGATAAAGGGCTTCTGTGACCGCAGAATTACCCCCGCCGACAACTATCACTTTTCTCGATCCATATAAGGGACCATCACATGTTGCACAATAAGAAACTCCTTTTCCCTCTAATTCTTCTTCCCCGGGAACACCAAGATGACGGTGAGCAGTACCAGTAGCTAGAACAATAACCTTTGCAGTATATTTTTCTGAAGGAGTATGAACTTCGACTTTAGATTCTCCCACAGTAATATCAGTAACCTCAATTAGTTCTTTTATAACAGCACCGAATTTTTCAGCCTGTTTTCTAAGCCTCTCTGCAAATTCCATACCCGAAATTTCGCTAAAACCAGGATAATTCTCAATAATAGGCGTAGTTGCCGCTAATCCACCAACTGCTCCCTTATCTAATACAATCGTGTTCCAGCCCATTCTCGAAGCATAAATTGCTGTGGCCATACCTGCAGGCCCTGCACCAACGATTATCATATCATATTTCGAAGAATCTGTGCCCACTCTTTGCTACACTCCAATTTAGTAACAGATAATTGACATTATATTATATGGATAAATGAATTATTATTAATCTTTCGTGATTACAAAAATACTTTTTCTTTGATTTTCTATTAATATAGCAACGGAGATTTTTGAGAATTATCAATTAATTAAGATTTGCATCACTAAGTTGATGTTAATTCTATGACTAGATTTGATAATCCACTTTGAATTCAAATGGTTATGAAGTGAAATACAGACCCATTTCATTTTACTTGGTAAAATAGTGAAGACATTATAAGAACTCAATCAAACGAATTCTAAAAACAGTTCAATGCCTTACAGAAACAGAAATATCTTACTAAATTGATCGCAATCTTAACTCTAATAAATGAAGTACCCAGTAGAATAATTGCCCTCTGTAAGAATGCCCATAACTCAAAGTAAGAGAAAAAAACTAATTATTTCCTCCCGAAAAATTATAATTAGGAAAAAAAGTTGGTTGATTTACCAATGAAGATTTTAAAAACCACTACTTCACAAATCACTTTTATTTCAGATGTTACCAAGAATAAAATTCATGAGCGAGATTATATCATCCTTTTTGATAAAAATAGATCAACTAATAAACATTTATTAGCACAAGTTAGTAGATTATCTCAAGAAAAAGCGAATGAGATGAAAGGGATTGCAATTATTCTTGGGGAGTTTGAAATGGATGAATTTCGCTTATCTACATGTCGAATTCCTGTTTCAATGGATTCTGAGATATCTATTCCTCCTAAAGGATTGGTTTCAAGGATTATTTCCTATGATGGAGAAGATGGTATATATTTAGGCGATATTATTACTTCTCCCTCTACAACTGATCCATTCTTAATATCACCCCAATTTTTAGAACGACATGTTCTCTGTGTAGCCAGTACTGGAGCTGGTAAGTCATACAGCATTGGGGTGTTATTAGAAGAAATTCTTCTGAAATTCAATAACGCCTCAGTCCTACTGTTTGATGTTCATAATGAGTATTGGGGGTTAGGATTAGAAAATACAGGAAAAGAAATAAAAAACCTCGATCGAGCAGGATATACCCCACAAGGTTTCACTGAAAAATTAATGGTCTTTGATAAAGATTCGATTGGATTAGGTACTCATTTTGATCTACCAAAGATAAGAAGACTATTGGAAATATCATCAGCTCAAGAAAATGTTCTCACAAATCTGATACAAGAACCTGAGAAACTCGAGGACATTTTAAGAAAAGTTAAAGATGCAGATATCCATACAGGAACTCGTGAGAATTTAATTTCGAAAATTAACATTCTTCAAAAACAATCTGTGTATACGAAGGATTTAGGTGTATCCTCTCTCGTACAGTCAAATCAAGTGTCAATCATTCGATTAGATCAATATACTGATGAAAAAAAACGTAATATGCTAGTAAACGAGCTGCTTACGCAAATTTTTATGATGAAGGTTCATGGAAAGATACCAAAAGAACAAGAGATTCTTATTATTATAGAAGAAGCACATAGATTTGCCCAAAAAAGTGACATACTTGCTAGAATAGCACGTGAGGGTAGGAAATTTGGAATATACGAAATATTAATTTCTCAAAGACCAGGAGATTTGCCAGATAATATAATTGCGAATATGAATACCTTAGTGGCTCTTCGGATTAAATCTGAGAAGGATATTACAAAAATACGTTTAATGGAAGGTATAAATACAGATACTGTCTCAGTTCTCCCTCATCTCACAAAGGGAGAAGCTCTTATAGTGGGCCTTCAAGATGGCATCTCAAGTCCTATTAAAATTCAAATTCGGGCACGGTTAACCAAACATGTTGATCCTCAAGAGGATTCCATGCCTGATTCAATACCCCGATTCGATTCTTCTCATCCTATTGGGGAGAGGCAATTATCAAAACAGGATCCCCCAAAAGATGAGGATAGCTTTGAATTAGATTTAGCTCTATCACAAATCACCATGAAACCAATAGATTACAAGGATTTAGTAAATCTTCTTTATTGTGAGCATATAATGATTACACACAAGCTCACAGGTCTTTGTTTATATAAATTTGGTACTTCAATGCTGAAAGTTGATCCACAATTAGTTTCTGGATTTTTAACCGCAATTTCAAGTCTTTTTACAGAATTGAAGGACGAAGAAATTAAAGATCGCACTATAATTAGGGATTTTTCCGAGGAAATCGGTGATCGGACTTTTAAAATAATAACTATTGAAGGAAACTACTCTGTAACCTCTTTAATATTAGAACGTCCTCCAAAATTCGGTAAACGTTTGAGAAAACGAGGTCGAGAATTTGTATATTCATTTGAAAAAAAATTTCATAAGCTCCTCACGGACTTTTTGGGAGAACTTGATCCATTTGAAGCAGTCATTGATGATTTAGATCAATTTCTAGGTTTATCAATATTAGGCCCACTCAAGCTTAAGACAGCTAGAGAAAATGGAATGACTGACAACCAGCTTGTCCAAGTTATTCAGGAACAGAGCAATAAATTAGCAAGTTCAGAAGGATTATTTTTAAAAGAAATAGTAAATCACGGCCTTTTGAGTTCTAAATTCAAGTACATAGAAATTTTTAAAAATCTTCTAAACCTATTCAGAGGGGATTTATTAGTTCCACTAGATCCAAACCGAAGATTACCTAATTTTGATGCCAACGATGTATCTGATGAAAGTGCAATTGTTACTGAATACAAAAAATCGAGCTTACAATCCCTCCAGGAAGATGAACTCCCCACTGAATCTCTTTCTAGCCAAGCGGACGATACAACTTCTGAATGGGTAACACAAATAGTAGCAGAAATCCATGAGAGCAGTTTACCAGATCAGCTCAAAGAGGATATATTAATCCGAGATATCATCTTTGAGTCAAATATTAAACTAAAAGACAATACACCTAATACAAGTGTTTATTCTGAACCAGAACTAGTTAAAAGCTTAAATTTATTGTCCAAGGCTGGTTTCAAAACAATTACAAAAGCTACCAATCCTTTGAAAGGACCTAAATTTATTATTTCATCAGGAAGTGCCGAATTAGTCGTATCGATATCATTGTATAATTCACATAAATATCTCTGCGTCATTGCACAGCTAGACTAAACGATAAACCTCACTTGAAGTGTGTGTTACCTTTTTAAACATGAAAGGAAGAAAAAAAATGAGAAGAGGGCTTTTCTGAGACCTAAAAGTCATGCTCCTGGGAAAAGATCTTGTATTGTATTTGTTTCTCCTGCAAACGCATCTAAGTCTCCTAACCACTTGGGAAGCGTCTTCTTATGCCTCGTTTCAAAGTCGTTCAAAAATTCGCCTAATTTTTTACGTAATTCGGTTGAGGTACTGTCTGCAAATATTGCAGCAAATACCCAGTTCGCATATTCGATTGTTAGAACAACATCACCGTGATCAATAGTCTTGAGGAGTTGTTCACTCCGAACAGCTTCTTTTGCGAAAGAAGTAATAGCAGAGAACAACCCAGCCACCAGTGCTGGTTCCACTTGCGATTCTTCTGCGAAAGTATGCGAAAGAACAGCACGTCCATCCAACATCATTACGTGGAGTGAATCGATGGTTGCTTCTTCGAAAGAATAAGAGAATTCACGATGCCAGAGGGTTATGATTTGACTAAAGGATACTTCAGCATCATAGGTAACCTCATCGAGAATCGAATGGACCTCACTGATAGAGATCCCAATATTCTCTGTTAACTGAGAAATAGTTAGCATATGACCTGTGATTGCATTTCGGATCACTTCACCTTTCTCTGAATTCATCCATGCTTTTGAAACTAATTTCTCAGTATCTTCATCTTTAGAGGGAGTAGCGGCAATCAACAATATGTCAGCTTTCTTTTCTAGCTCACCCACACTCGGTAATCGTGTAACATCGGAAAAAATTGATTTATACTGAGTTTTTTCCTCACCTTTTTGTGTTCGTACGTGGAATTGTTTTCCTGCAAGGAATAAAATTCCCCCGTAAACGAGGATGACGGCCAACGGATGAAAGAGATTAAAGGGGATAGAGAGAATTTGGAGAAACTGCCCTCCCGATCCTTGCCAAATCACAGGTATTTGTCGAAGTTCAGGTAGAATGAATTGATACCCCCCGAATGTCCCACCTTTCCAGACTGCGGTTAACCAATTCAAATCAATGTACCCCAAAACGGATGTTGCCTGTAGAAAAGGATACACCAGTATCTCATTCTGATAATTAGGATATGCATCGCCTGCAGAGAAACCTAGTATAGTATACCAACCCTCGTTGTACCAACCAAACAAAAAAAGGCTCACAAATAAGATTGAAAGGTAGGTGACGATGCTTGTCCCAATGACGCTCCAATTCCATCTACGAATGACTAAGACTAATGTAGCACTTAACAGAAAACTTGCATAATTTTGAGTTAACCAAAAGAAGGTCGCGTACTGAACGGTATCAAAATTCGTGAAAATATTTTTAACAATAACTAAATATGTTAAAAAACCAACAGAGAGGAGAAAACCAACCAAAATACCAGAAACCGTTCCTTTAGCTATATTTATCCTGTTGAAACGAGCTGTTGAAATTTTAATAGATTTAAAGCTTTCTATAAGTTTAAGCAATAGATAAATTGAAAATGGTTCGAATATATCTAAAAAGAGAACGAAAAACAATGATACCATAATGAAATAGACAATAAAGTACGACACCACAAATATCTGATCGAAATATTGTACGAGGAACAAAATGACAGCCAAACCTGACATAAAAGCTCCAACAGTAGATAAACTTTGAACCATTGTTACATATAATTGGTTACCTAAAAATTTACCCTTCCTTGACAAATGGCTGGCCTTTATTAGATATATACTGAATACTAAAGTTGCTATATAGGCAAAATATATTTCTAAAAACCACCCCATCGATGTTCCTTGGAGTAAACTTGGATTTTCAGTCTCCCCGAGGAGTTGTAAAATTGTCATCAGAAGAAACAGAGTTATGGGTAATATCGCAATTAGTACCTTCAATAATTCTTTTTCATTTTCCCAATTCTTTTCTTTTACCCGTTTCATTACCTCACGAAAGGGAGAAGTCTCGAGCTCAAATTGTATCTCCTGAAGTCTCTGAGAAATAGATCTTACTTCCGAGAGTTGGTTTTCTAAATCTTTATTTTCAGTTTCAAATTCGGTAAGAGCAGCGTTCTTTTCATATGCCTCTAATTCGCTAGCTTTCTTCAGTTGCTTTCGAAGTAGTGAAATCTCATTTTTATTGCGTTTTATCAGTTTCTTTATAGGAGATATCTCATTCCGCTTCTCAGTCCAAGTTTGGTAAAAAAGAATTGTCATGGATAATATAGGTGAGATCCCAAAGACAAAAGCAAGAATTACTATAGGATAACTAAGGTAGATAACTATTGAATTGGCAATATGTCCAAATAAATACTTGATAAGAAGTGGTATAGGCGCAGATATTGCTCCTTGAGTAATTACCGATTCTGAATCCCATAAAGTGGTCCAGCCTGATGTTCCAGCTATGGGATAGTATTCTTGATCAATGAATTGATTCGGATCTGGTACAAACGAATTCAAGATACTTGGAAATATGAAATAAGCGATATAGAAAACAACAAAGCCGATATAAGCACGATTATAAATTATTGCTAAGAAATTTTCTGATTTTCGCCTTGTATATAAGTACGGAATAAATAGAACTATTAGTGGAGTTAAAGTTAATACGATTGAGACAAGAAAGTTCATCGGGTTTGTTAGGAGATCAATACTCGTCATTTCATCACTTCAATTAAAATTACTTCACTATTAATTGTGCCTACTATATATCATTTGGTTTAAATTTTACTATTTAAAATCCCTTTTCAAAGGATCACAGGAGAAATAATCATGGTGGATAGATTAGTAAGCTATTAATTATCCTTAATTTCATGAAATCACTAGTATATTGAAAAAAAAAAAAAAAATTAATTCTCAAATGATTTTTCATCATCATTTACTTTTTTCAGAAGATCAGTGACCATAAAAAAGGTTTCTTTTAATGCCTTAATTGTCTGACAAGAATCTCCCTCGGTCAAATCTTTATTGAAAGGATTTATCTAATAAATTTATTCATGGAGTTCCTCTGGCACTATCTCATATGTATGTTGTCCCCAGACATCCTTGATGATTAGAGGTAATCGTAAAATATTCTGTCCTATCAGTGACCAATTCTTCTGTTTAACCAATTTACGAATTAATCTAACATAACGTGATGGATTTATTAGGGGGGAATTTGTGATAAATTCAGCTTTTAAGACAAGATCGAAAATTTCCTCTGTAGTAAGCTCAGTCGTACCAAAACTTCTATCATTATAGGAATAATACTGATCGGGTTTTATATTTCCATTCGATACTGCCTGCTGCCAAAAATCAGACCCTATTAAATACAAAAAAGGAAACGGTTGAGAAATATCAATTTTTGCGGTACGGCAGAAGTCAATTGTCTTTTGTATTTCCTCAACTGATTCGTATGGCCCACCAACAATAAATGTAGCAATAATAATCAACTGATATTCATCAGCCAAGTCGAACGCCCTAGAAAGTGTATGCGACCAATTACGAGGATTTCCACTAATCTTTTTGTACATATCAATCATACGTGGAACAACTGATTCTAATCCAACTAGGAGCCCTGTAGCTCCTGCTTGTCTCATCAAACGGGCTCCCTCTTCGTCAATATGATCTGCACGGGCCAACGACCAGAACGGTATATCAAGTCCTTCTTTAATTTTTAATCTCAGGACTTCTTTGGTGTGCTTAGAATTCACCCGGAGGCTGTCATCGATTACGACGATATTTTTGTACTTCAATTCGTTTTGAATTATCGCAATTTCTTCAACAATTTTTTCTGGAGATCTTTGGCGATGAGCCATTGTCAAGACGGATCTACTACAAAAACGACATTTCCGCCATGAACAGCCCCGTACCCACTTCATACTTGCTGAATCGCCTATCCAAATATTTGTCATTCTGTTGTATTCAATATGCCTGACAAAACTACGATCAGGAAAAGGTAAAGCATCAATATCTTTTATATAGCCTAAATCATAAAACTTTTTTTCAGGATTGCGGATAATATCCACTATCCTTTGTTCTGCTTCTCCTGCTACCGCAATATCAATATATGAACATTCTAGAAGGACTTTTTCTTTAATGTAGGTGACATGAGGCCCTCCTGCTAAGGTTGTGATATTGGAGTTTACTCTTTTAGCAATTTGTAAAATAGAGTAGGCGATTCTACGGAATGGTGTCATAACTGTGACACCTATATGAGTAAAATCCCCGTTAGCAATGAGTTTCATCATTCTTAGAGGTGAAAAGCCCTCTGCAGAAAGATCAATGACAGTTACCTTAATACCTTCTCTTTTTAGAATAGTTGCTAATGTTAGAATACCTAGAGGTTGACAAAATCGCTCCACGTTTCCCCATTTGTCAGGAGGAAAGACAAGTAAGACTGATTCTACGGACATTCTTTACGATAACTTCCTTATTTTCTGAAGTAATGAAATTTTGCTATTTTTAAGAGAAAGACAGAAAAACCTACTAACATCGGAAAAAACGAATATAAAAGGATACTGGATAGGGAAATATCCAATCACACAATATCAGCCGATCTAATTAATAAACTAAAAATATAGACAATTCAAAAATAAAAGGAACATAAAAAAAAGAAGAAAAATGAGAGACGAAAACTATCGTCTCTTACGATAAGATGCGTAAAGTGGTGGAATTGCAATTAATGCCGAAAGTAATCCGAATCCTGGGATATTTCCTGTAGTACTGGTACCTGGTGAATCATCCGTTGTATCTGGCTGAGCAGCTACCGCAGCCACAGCAGAGTAGGAGGGATCATGATAGATTTCTCCACCGTACCAGGCTGGAAATTCGGTAAATGTCATATAAAGCAATTGGTTTACCACTTCAATGTGTTCTCCTGCAGCTGGGTGTACGATATCTGGGGCTATTTTTGATGCCATAAATACTGTGAATGCCCAGGCGAGTGAAAACTCTACGATAAAGTATGCTTTTGCCATATCAGTGAATACCCAGCCACTTGGATCGAATAAAGTGACATAGACATCACGATCCGTGGTAGGATCAATGTTGAAGGGTGCAAAATCTAACTCTTTAAGTTTGTAGGTCATCTTATCCTTGAAACTGGTCCAGAAGAATACATTTCCATCTTTTTCGATTTCAATCTTTGGATCCTCTGGTTCATTTAAGTGAGTAGCATATTGAGGATCATCAACAGTCATTACATCAAACCAGTTTGTTGCAGTAACAACAGTCAAACCAAAAGCATCAGACATGTGCATTCGAATCTTAGCATCATCTTCAACATAGAATGCCATTTCTGGTAATGTTATGGTTATACTACCTGGAAAAGTCCATGAACCAACAGTTTGATCTTGTAGAGCAGGTGGAACGTCTAAAGTATAACTGGGTGACTCAGTGAAAGGTTGACCAATCCATTCTGCTGCATTAGCTGTGATAAAAGCATCATCATCCATTGTAACAAGGAAGTTAGTTTCACCGATGTGATATCTTGTCTCTACTGTTCCTAGGTTGACTTTAATTGAGGGAGTAGTCCCTAAATCAATTTCTTCTACCTTGAATATGTATTCAAAAGCCAGATGATCAAGAACGGAGGCTGCTACAATATCTTGTCCATAGACAATTCCTTTAGTGTCTGGTAATTGTAAACCAGTAGCAGTTAAATAGTCTGGGCCTCTAAGGGTCACATTAATTTCCTGCCATAAGACAAACATATTGGTGTAATTGATACCGAAGGTGTATCCATCTGTGGTTTGTTCAAAACTAGCTTCATAATCATAAGGTTGAATGGAATAATTTGTATGAGGAGCTAAATTAGTGTTGAGAGCCTCTGCTATCTCTTGAATTGCAAATGTGTAACCCATATAGAGACGATCTTCACTATCCATGAGTAATTCGTCCGATCCAGTACCAGTTGAATAAGCCATTAATGTCATGAAATTATTCGTAACAAAAGCATCAGTACCCCAAGGAGTATTGAAGTGTTGAACCAGTTGTTGGAATGGAGCGGTTGCATTGACATGAACAAGGTTTGTGTCAAGGGCTTCTACAGCACCAGGAGGAGCAGTTCCTAAAGTATCAAGGGTATCGATAAGATCACCGACATCACTAGGCAACAAATCACGGAATTTTATCCAGTGTTCCATTTTTTCTAAAGCTGAATATGCTACTTCAATCCCAGACTGATTCATATAGCTCATAAAGAATTGTAAATCAGTATCAGGGACTGAATCTGTACCTTCTACTCCAGATACAAGATCGTAAATTACATCAGGGTTAGCTGCATTTGGGTAAAGATCAATTTCAACTGCAAAATGATCCTCACTAAAATCATGCCCTGCATAATCCGTGGCTTGAGCGGGAGTCGTAAATGTTAGAAGTCTCAGTAAGAATATTACCGATATTCCCATAATAATTTTCTTTTTCATTAGTAAAACACCTTTTTTGGAATTCTCGATAGTTCATCTTGTTTTTCCAAGAT